>NZ_CDXDOS010000058.1:0-16806 GCF_978021245.1 Frankia sp. CoBUL1 | reverse complement strand
CTGGTCACCATCTTCGTCAACGCCTCCCGCGATGCCGCCAGTGACCCGCCGGCCGGGCTCAACCCACAGGGCATCGCCGACTACGCACTCGCTGAGGGCAGCTCCATCGCGTTCTGGGCGGCGACCGTCCTGGCCGTCCTGACCTTCCTCGCCGTGCTGCTGGTACGGGCCGCGCCCGCCGGGCCGCCGCCGACGGCGTCCGTCCCGGGGCCGGACGCCGACGGCGCGGGTACCGAAGCCGGCGTCGATGGCCAGGCGGTTTCATCCGCTCCGGCTTCGGCGGTTCCGCCCGCGGCCTCCCGGTAACGACCGCGCCCCATCCACGAAAGTCGGACGGCCCCCGCTCGATGCGGGGGCCGTCCGTCGTGCTGAGGCGAGGCGCCGGCTACACCGCCGGTGGCCCGACCAGGGCCGGGCTGCCGAGCCAGGTGGTGAGGGCGTCACGCAGCTGGGGGTCGGCGCGGTCATGGCCTGCATAGGCGATGTGGCCATCGGGACGGATGAGCAGGATGGTCGCGTCGAGCCCGGGGACAGGCTGGGCGGAGACGGCGCGCAGACGGTCCTGCCAGGCGGCGGTGTCGGGCGCGGGGGTGGCGGGGTCGAGGTGAAGCAGCACGCTCCTGCCCTCGTGCAGGGTCTCGGCGATGCTCGCCGGGCCCCCGTCCGTCACCAGCGGCGCGTCCAGAACCGGCGAGCCGACGAGCGAGGTCGACCCGCCCGCCTCCGGCGGTGTCGGATACCGCGTGTCCAGACCGCTGACGGCGGCCGCGAGGTAGGCGTTCACGCTGCCCAGCCCCAGTAGCTCGCCGAACAGCTCGCGCAGCGGGCCCACCCGCTCGGGCGGGTACATCAGCGCCAGCTGCGCCTGGGTGACCGCGCGGATCCGGTGGTGCCGTTCGTCGTGGTAGCTGTCCAGCAGGCCGTCCGGCGCCCAGCCCCGCACCGCGGCGGCCAGCTTCCACCCCAGGTTCACCGCGTCCTGCAGCGCCGCGTTCAGCGCCAGCCCGCCCAGCGGGTAGTGCAGGTGCGCCGCGTCGCCCGCCAGGAACACCCGGCCGGTCCGATACCGCCGGGCCAGGTGTGTCCGATCGTCGTAGCGGTCCAGCCAGTGGACGGCGTCAACCTTCGGCGCGATGCCGGTCAGCCGGGTCACCGCGGCGGACAACTCCGCCGGCGTCAGCGGGCCCGGAGGCGGACTCACCCCGAACTCCGTGGTCATCAGCCGCACGGTGCTGGGGCCGACCGGAACACCCATGTAGATACCATGCTCCGTGAAGCGGGCCCCGAAGTGCTCAGGGGGAAGCGCGGCCGGATCGACCGCCACGTCGGCCACGATGCCCGACACCCTGGCGGCTGTCTCCGCCAGTGCGATGCCGGCAGCCGTTCGGACCACGCTGTTCGGACCGTCGGCACCCACCAGGTAGGCACCGGTCAGCGTGTAGTCACCGTCGGGGCCGTGGACCTGGACCGTGACCGCCTCGTCGGTCTGCGCCAGGCCGATTACCCGATGACCCCGCCGGAGGTCGGCCCCCGCCCCGGCCGCCCGTTCCGCCAGGAGCGCCTCCAGCCGGGACTGCGGGAGGACCACCGGGTTCTCCGGGCGGGGTGTGACCGCGTCGAGATCCACCCACAGCAACGCGAAATGCACCTGCGGCAGCGGGATGACCTCCTGCCGCAGCGGCGCCATGAGCCCTCGGCGATGCAGTAACCGCACGGCCGCCCCGTTCAGCGCGACACCGGGCGCCACCCGCGGGTCGGCGGCCCGCTCCAGCACCACCGCCCGCACGCCCGCGAGCCCCAGCTCGCCGGCGAGCAACAGACCGGCGGGACCGCCACCGACCACGATCACGTCGGTCTCGTGCCGCTGTCGCGCCGTCATGCCACAGCCCCCGCGCGGATGGCATCCGTCCCCTCGTCGGCCGCGCCGGCCGGGCCGCCGAGCCAGGTGGTGAGGGCCGCCCGCAGCTGAGGGTCGGCGGGGTCATGGCCGGCATAGGCGACATGGCCATCGGGACGGATCAGCAGGATGGTGGCGTCGAGGTGGCGTCGAGCTCGGGGACCGGCTCGGCGGAGACAACGCGCAGCCGGTCCTGCCAGGCGGCGGTGTCGGGCGCGGCGGTAGCGGGGTCGAGGTGAAGCAGCACGCTCCTGCCCTCGTGCAGGGTCTCGGCGATACTCGCCGGGCCCCCGTCCGTCACCAGCGGCAGGTCGGGCACCCGTCGTCCCAGCAGCGGGTGTGCCGACTCGTCGGCGTACGGCATGGCATACCGGAAACTGACTCCGGTCACCATCTCCAGCAGGTGACGGTTCACCTCCGGCAGCGTGACCAGCTCGGCGAACAGTTCCCGCAGCGGGCCCACCGCGTCCAGCGGGTGCATCAGGGCGATCTGCGCCTGGGTGTTCACGCAGACCTGGTGGCCGACCGGGTGCCGTTCGCTGTGGTAGCTGTCCAACAGGCCGGCCGGCGCCCAGCCCCGCACCGCGGCGGCCAGCTTCCACCCCAGGTTCACCGCGTCCTGCACGCCGGTGTTCAGACCCTGGCCGCCGATCGGGTAGTGCACATGCGCCGCGTCGCCGGCCAGGAACACCCGGCCGAGGCGGTACTGCCCCGCAAGCCGGGTGGCGTTGCCGAACCGCGACCGCCACTGAGATGGTTCCCGTTCTACTACACAGGTGTCCGAGAAACGGGGCTCACCTCAATCCCCCGGCGGACATCGCGGCCCCGGGAACCGACCGATAGTCGGCGAACACGGTGGGCCGGTCAGGTGGCCGGTCAGGTGGCCGGTCAGGTGGCCGGTCAGGTGGCCGAGGTCTGCGCGAGCAGCCCCTCGAGCGCCGGGCCCACGATCCGCTTGAACATCCGTCGGGTCCGGGTCCGGTCCAGCATGCCGACCTCCAGGTTGGCGGCCGCGAGGACCCGCTCGCCGTTCTGCGGCAGGCCCGGGGGCACCCCGACGGTCAGGGCCTGCACCGCGACGCGCAGCGCCTCGGCGAGCGGCTGGCCGTCCCGGTGATGCTCCTTCAGCGACGTCGTGACCTGCTCGGAGGCGCCACCGATCGCGACGAAACCCCGCTCGTCGGCGATCGACCCGTCATAGGTCAGCCGGTAGATCTGGTCGTCGGCGATCGAGGTGCCGACCTCGGCGACGACGATCTCGACCTCGTAGGGCTTGACGCTCTCGCTGAAGATCGCACCGAGGGTCTGCGCGTAGGCGTTGGCGAGCGCGCGGCTGGTCACGTCACGCCGGTCGTACATGTAGCCACGCGAGTCCATGAGGCGGATGCCCGCCGTCCGCAGGTTCTCGAACTCGTTGTACTTGCCGACCGCGGCGAACGCGATGCGGTCGTAGATCTCACTGATCTTGTGCAGGGTCGCCGACGGATTCTCGGCGACGAACAGGATCCCGTTCTCGTAGGTGAGGACGACGACGCTGCGACCCCGCGCGATGCCCTTGCGCGCGTACTCGGACTTGTCGCGGACCTGCTGTTCGGGGCTCGCGTATCCGAACGGCATGGTCACGTCAGCCTCCCGAGTTCGTCGAACGGTCCGCGATGATGGCCGTCACCACCGGTTCTATCTCATCGTCGGCATAGCGACGGTAGCCGTCCGCCGTCACGACCGCGACGATCGGGTACAGCTTGCGGATTACGTCCGGCCCGCCGGTCGCCGAGTCGTCGTCGGCGGCGTCGTAGAGGGCCTCGACGCTGATCCGGACGGCGTCGTCCTGGCTGAGATCGGACCGGAACCGCTTCTTCAGCGAACCCTTCGCGAACACCGAGCCCGAACCGATCGACTCGTACGTGCGTTCCTCCGACTTCGCCGCCGCGATGTCGTAGGAGAAGATCCGCCCTTTGCCCGTGTCGAGGTCGTACCCGGCGAACAGCGGGACGACGGCGAGGCCCTGCAGGGCCATCGGCAGGTTCCCCTTGACCATGGCCGCCAGCCGATTGGCCTTCGCGTCCAGGCTCAGCGTCGACCCCTCGATCTTCTCGTAGTGCTCCAGCTCCACCTGGAACAGCCGGATCAGCTCGGCGCCGACCCCGGCGGTGCCGGCATACCCCACACAGGAGTAGTCGTCGGCGTGATGGACCTTCTCGACGTCCCGCTGAGCGATCATGTGCCCCTGTGTCGCGCGCCGGTCACCGGCCATGATCACGCCACCGGGAAACGCCACCGCCACGATCGTCGTGCCGTGCGCCACCTCGGTGACCGGCCCCGGCAGGCCACTCCGGGCCCCCGGCAGCAGGTGCGGCGCCGACCGCGACAGGAAATCGGCGAACGACGATGTTCCCGGCGTCATGAACACAGCCGGTAGGCGCCCGGCGGCCCCCAATGGATCAGCCACGCATCCCCCTTCCGATAGTCGGTCACGTGGGCCGCGCGCCCGGGGCGTCCCCGAGGCTCCCGGCCCGACGTTACAGATGAAGCACAACATAGGGCTATCGCCCCCCGAAGCTGGCGGGCAGGCCGGTCGAACGGGTCAGCCGGGAAGGCGGTCACGGCCGCGCGTGCAGCCCGCCGACCTGCACCGGGGCACACGGGCGGTGCGGCGCCGGACCCCCGCGGAACGCGGCCTCACCCGGCGGCGTCGACCCCGCCAGAGCTACCACCGCCGGGCGTCATCCACGGCGCCCGATACCGCCGGCTACCAGACGGCCGTTACTGGCCGCCCTTCTGGACATAGCCCTTCACGAACTCCTCGGCGTTCTCCTCCAGGACGTCGTCGATCTCATCGAGCAGGGAATCGACGTCCTCGGACAGCTTCTCGTGCCGCTCCTTGAGGTCGGAGGCACTCGTGTCCTCGGTCGCGACGTCGTCGATCTCCTCCGCCCGACGGTCCGCGCGTTGCTGCCCGCCGCCGCTGTCCCTGGTGGCCATGAAGCCCTCCTTCGATCGCCTGGCGCGACACTATCCCGCCCCACCGACACCATCCGTTCGATCGGTGAGAGGTCCACTCCATCACGAACCGGCCGCTACGTCGCGACGTCCGCCCAGGGCGCAACGTGAACCTCCTGCCAGGGATCGGCGCCGGCTCTCCCGACCGGGATCGGCGCCGGCTTTCAGCGGCCGGCGAGCGCGTCCACCAGATCACTCGCCGTGGGGCAGCGGGTGAGCAGCTCGCCCACGTGCGCCTTCGTGCCGCGCAGCGGCTCCAGCGTCGGCACCCGCTGCAACGAGTCCCGACCGATGTCGAAGATGACCGAGTCCCAGGACGCAGCGGCGACCTGCTGCGGGTAGAGCGCGAGGCAGCGGCCCCGGAAGAAGGCGCGGGTGTCCTCAGGAGGCTCGGTCATCGCCCGGGTGACCTCCTCCTCGCTGACGACGAGATCGAACCGGCCCCGGGCCACCAGGCGGTTGTAGAGGCCCTTGTCCGGACGGACGTCGTGGTACTGCAGGTCGACGAGCTCCAGCCGCGGCGAGTCCCAGGCCAGGCCGTCCCGCGACCGGTAGCCCTCCAGGATCGACAGCTTCGCGACCCAGTCAAGCTCGCGGACGCAGCTCATCGGGTCGACCTCGAGGCGGCCGAGGATCGACTCCCAGCGGGAGAGCACGTCGGCGGTCTGGCTGTCGACGTCGGCACCGAACCGGTCCTCGACGTACTTGCGGGCCTGCTCGAAGTACTCCATCTGCAGCTGCACCGCGGTCATCCGACGACCGTCGCGCAGAGTAACCAGATGCTTGAGGGAGGGATCGTGCGAGATCGCCCGCAGCGCCGCCACGGGCCCGTCCACCGACAGGTCCGCGGTGAACCAGCCGTCCTCGATCATCGAGAGGACCAGGGAGGTCGTTCCCACCTTCAGGTAGGTGGCGACCTCGCTCATGTTCGCGTCGCCGATGATGACGTGCAGCCTGCGGTACTTCTCCGGGTCGGCGTGCGGCTCGTCCCGGGTGTTGATGATGGGCCGCTTCAGCGTGGTCTCGAGCCCCACCTCGACCTCAAAGAAGTCGGCCCGCTGGCTGATCTGGAACCCCGGCTCCCGGCCGTCGACGCCGATCCCGACCCGCCCGGCCCCGCAGACGACCTGACGGGAGACGAAGAACGGGGTGAGGTTACGGACGATCTCCCCGAAGGGCGTCGACCGTGCCATCAGGTAGTTCTCATGGCATCCGTACGAGACGCCCTTGTTGTCGGTGTTGTTCTTGTAGAGATAGACCGGCTTGGAGCCGGGCACGGACAACGCCCGGCGGGCGGCCTCGGCCATCACCCGCTCCCCGGCCTTGTCCCACAGCACGGCGTCGCGAGGGTTGGTGACCTCGGGCGAGGAGAACTCCGGGTGCGCATGATCGACGTAGAGCCGCGCCCCGCTGGTCAGGATGACGTTGGCCAAGCCGAGATCGTCCTCGTTGGCCGGGGCGCTCGGATCGACCGCCGGCTCGCGGGGCAGTTCGAAGCCCCGGGCGTCGCGCAGCGGTGACTCCTCCTCGAAGTCCCATCGGGCGCGGCTGCCCGGCGCCGACGTTCGACTGGCATACGAGTTCACCACCAACGACGAAGCCGACATCTGATTGGTGTTCGGCTGACCGGGCACCGATACGCCGTACTCGGTCTCGATCCCCATGATCCGACGCGCGCTCACTCTGCAAGCGTAGGTGCTACACGGGCGGTCGGTTAGCCGGACGTCTGCCTTGTTTGCTCTGGGCCGCTCGGGATGACACGTCCGCAGCCACGCCTATCGTCAGAATTCGGTGGCGACACGGTAGTCCGACCGACCGGCGTCCACCGCGGATGCGGGCGGGAGGATACACCCAGGGGTGCCAGTGCCGCGATGCCCAACGCAACGCCGCGATGCCCAACGCAACGCCGCGATGCCACCCAGAGCACCGCTGTGACCCCGGGGCCGAGTGACCCCGGGGTCACGGCGGTGGCACGTGTCCCGCCGTTGGGCGGGACACGGGACCCGAGCCCCTTACAGATACCAGCCGTTACAGGTAATACTGCGGCCGTTACAGGTACTGGCCGGTGTTCGCGATCGTGTCGATCGAACGGCCGGCCTCGGTACCCTTCGTTCCGGTGACGAGCGTGCGGATGTAGACGATCCGCTCGCCCTTCTTCCCGGAGATCCGGGCCCAGTCGTCCGGGTTGGTCGTGTTCGGGAGGTCCTCGTTCTCCTTGAACTCGTCCATGCAGGCGGCGAGCAGGTACTGCATGCGCAGCCCCTTCTGCCCGCCCTCGATGTGCTCCTTGACCGCCATCTTCTTGGCCCGGGCGACGATGTTCTCGATCATCGCGCCGGAGTTGAAGTCCTTGAAGTACAGGACCTCCTTGTCGCCGTTGGCGTAGGTCACCTCGAGGAAACGGTTCTCCTCGCTCTCCGCGTACATCCGCTCGACCACGCGCTGGATCATGGCCTGAACGGTCGCCTCCCGGTTACCGCCGAACTCGGCCAGGTCATCCGGGTAGAGCGGCAGCTCCGGCACGACGTACTTGGCGAAGATGTCCCGAGCCGCCTCGGCATCGGGCCGCTCCACCTTGATCTTCACGTCGAGCCGACCCGGCCGCAGGATCGCCGGATCAATCATGTCCTCGCGGTTGGACGCGCCGATCACGATGACGTTCTCGAGCTGCTCGACGCCGTCGATCTCGCTGAGCAGCTGCGGGACGATCGTGTTCTCCACGTCCGAGGACACCCCCGAGCCACGGGTCCGGAAGATCGAGTCCATCTCGTCGAAGAACACGATCACCGGCATTCCCTCGGACGCCTTCTCACGCGCCCGCTGGAACACCAGCCGGATCTGCCGCTCGGTCTCGCCGACGAACTTGTTGAGCAACTCGGGACCCTTGATATTCAGGAAGAACGCCCGACCGGTGCCCTGGCCGCCGGTCTTCGCCTCGACCTTCTTGGCCAGCGAATTGGCGACCGCCTTGGCGATCAGCGTCTTGCCGCAGCCGGGCGGGCCGTAGAGCAGCACACCCTTCGGTGGCTTGAGCTGATGCTCCCGGTAGAGCTCCTTGTACAGGAACGGCAGCTCGACCGAGTCCCGGATCGACTCGATCTGGCTCTTCAGGCCGCCGATCTGTTCGTAGCCGATGTCGGGAACCTCTTCGAGGACGAGCTCCTCGACCTCGGACTTGGGAATCCGCTCGAAGGCGTAGCCGGAACGGGACTCGATCAACAACGAGTCCCCGGACCGGATCGGTCCATCGAGAAGCGGCTGGGCCAGCATGACCACCCGCTCCTCGTCGGTGTGACCGAGCACCAGCGCCCGGTCCCCGCCCTCGAGGACCTCTTTGAGTAGGACGATCTCACCCTGCCGCTCGAACGCGCGCGTCTCGACCACGTTCAGCGCCTCGTTGAGCATGACCTCCTGGCCGGGCAAGAGATCACTGATGTTGACGCTCGGCGACACGGTCACCCGGAGCTTTCTGCCCTGAGTGAACACGTCGACGGTGCCGTCGTCGTAGGAGGAGACGAAGATCCCGTAGCCGCTGGGCGGCTGCGCGAGCCTGTCGACCTCCTCCTTCAGGGTGACGATCTGGTCTCGCGCCTCGCGGAGAGTCGCGACGAGCCTGTCGTTCTGTCCCGTGACAGCCGACAACTCCGCCTGGATCTCCGCGAGCCGTTCCTCCAGCACCCTGAGCTGCCTGGGCGATTCGGACAACTTACGCCGCAGCATGGCCACTTCCTCTTCCAGGAAGGCGACCTGCGTCGTGAGCTCGTGTGTTTCCTTCTCGTACGCCGACCGCCGTGATTCGGCATCACCTGGACGACCCGTGCTCCTATCGGAGCCAGAGCCCGAACGGGGACCGGACACTGCGCCTCCACCTCCCCCGTGCTGACCGGGACGCACCCACACTACCGTTGTGACCGCCGCTGGCAGGCCGGTCGGGCAAGGACGATCCAGCTTTGCCGTAAACAGCGGGTTACAGTGCCATGCTGACAGAAGATCGGAGCCCTGTGGCAACTCCGGCGAAGCCGGGCGTTTCGGCAGACCTGCGGGTGCGGGTCGACCAGGATGCCTGCACCGGCGACGGTCTGTGCGCGCAACTCGCTCCCGCCGTCTTCGAGTTCGACGTCGACGGTCTGGCCTACGTCAAGGACAGCGCGGGCGAGCTGCAGACGCAGCCCGGCGCCTACGTCCCGGTGCCGCTGCCGCTCGTCGACGCGGTGGTCGACGCGGCCGACGAGTGTCCGGGGACGTGCATCTACGTGGAACGCCCCGACGGCACGCTGGAGGCCGGCGGGCCCGTCGGCTGACGATGGGCCCGCCCGGCCGGCACACTCGCGACCACGGCCTGCCCCATGGGACCACATGGGAATGGCCTGCCCCATGGGACCCCATGGGATACGTCACATCGGCTGGATCGTCGCCGACCCTGGGTCGGCGTCCCGGGGCCGCTCGGTCTCGGACCTGGGCTCGGGGGCGGTCCCGGGGGCAGGGGCGATCCCGATCGGCGCGCCCTTCGCCGGCCGGCGGCGGCGCACCAGAGGAGCGACCCCCTCGGCGAGGCGCCGCGCGGTTACCAGGAAACCGGTGTGGCCGACCATGCGGTGGCCAGGCCGCACGGCCAGACCCTCGACGTGCCAGTCCCGCATCATCGACTCCCACGCCGCAGGCTCCGTGAACGTGCCGTGTGCCCGTAGCGTCTCGACGATCCGGGAAAGCTGGGTGGTGGTAGCGACGTAGGCACAGACCACCCCGCCGGGCACCAGCGCCGCGCTGACGGCGTCAACGACCTCCCAGGGCGCGAGCATGTCGAGGACGGCCCGGTCGACGTCACGCTCGGTCGTCTCGGCCAGCTCCCCGACCAGCACGGTGTGGGCGGGATGCGGGCCGCCGAAGAACGCCTCGATGTTGCGCCGGGCAATCTCGGCGAAGTCCGCGCGCCGCTCGTAGGAGACCAGACGCCCGCAGTCGCCGATGGCACGCAGCAGCGAGCACGCCAGCGCCCCGGACCCGACGCCGGCCTCCAGCACCCGGGCGCCCGGGAAGATGTCCGCGTAGGTGACGATCTGCGCCGCGTCCTTGGGGTACACCACGGTCGCTCCGCGCGGCATGGACAGCACGAAGTCGACGAGCAGCGGGCGCAGCGCCAGGTAGTCGGTACCACCCGTGCTGGTGACGACGATCCCCTCCGGCCTGCCGAGCAGGGCGTCGTGCTCGACGGCTCCCCGGTGGGTGTGAAACTGCCTGCCCGGTTCGAGGACGACGGTGTGCCGGCGCCCCTTGGGATCAGTCAGCTGCACCCGGTCACCCTTGGTGAACAGGCCTCGGCGATGAGCGGAGCCGGTCGGAGGCGGAGCGTAACCGCCGGCCAGGGACGGCACCTGCCCCGGGGACACCGACTCGTCGGGCGGGGCGCTCACCGGGACGCCACCATGCGGGCGGCGGCGGCCGGATCGATACGGGCGACGAGATCCACCATCGCGAGCACGCCGACCGGGCGGCCCGCCTGCTTGACGAGGTACTCCGACGCCGGCACCCGCTGCACGGCCGCCAGCAGGGCCTCGCCTTCCAGATCGGCGTCGAGGACCATGCCGGGCGAGATCACCCGACTCACTTCATCCACGGTCATCCAGGGTCTCCGATGCTCCGGCAGCGCGTCGACCGCGGAGCCATTCATAATCTTCAGGGGGCTGCCGTCACGGTCGATCACCGCGACGGCGGTGGCGCCGACCTCCTGAGCTCGCCGCAGCGCCTCCGCCAGCGGAACGGCACCCTCGACGGGCAGCGTCCGGCGCGCAAGACGACCGGCGCACAGGCCGGGCAGCCGCTCCCGCACCTGCGCGGCGCGCAGCGACTGGTAGGCCGCGAACGCGAGGAAGCCCGCCAGAGCATAGGTGTACACCATGCCGATGCCGTCGGAGGTCGACGCACCCCAGACGACCAGGCCGGCGGCGACGACGAACCCGCCGTAGGCACCGGCCCGCAGCCCCCGCAGCTTGTCGCGCGTCAGACCCCACACCGCGGCGACGACCACCCGTCCACCGTCCAGCGGGAGGCCCGGTGCCAGGTTGAAGAGGAACAACGCGGCGTTGATGAGTCCGAGATCGTGCAGGACCGCGGCGGCGTCGCTGGTGTCGTCGAGGCCGAGCAGGCCGAGGTGACAGCCGGCGGCCAGCACCCCGTTGACCGCCGGGCCGACGAAGGCGATCAGGAACTCGCGGCCGGCGCTGCGGGGCTCCGGCTCGAACTCGGTGAACCCGGCGAAGCCGTGCAGAGTCACGGACCGCACGGTGTGACCGAACGCCAGCGCCGTCAGAGCGTGACCGATCTCGTGGGCGAGCAGGGAGGCCAGGAAGCCGATAGAGATCAACGAGGAGAGCGCGAGGATCCGCCCGTCGGACGCCAGCGGCAGCCGGTCGCGGATCGAGCCGGAGAGCAGGTAGGCGACGAGGACGGCGAAGACGAGGGCGAACGGCGAGATGACGATGGGAACACCGCGGATCCGCCCGACCGGCACGCCGGGGGGTCGCTCACTCGGAGCCTGCCCCGCCGGGCCCGCGCCGCCGTGGGCGCTCGAACCCGCGCCGCTCGAACCCGCGCCGCCGTGCTGATCCGCCATGGATCCGATGCTACGGACCATACCCCGACCCGTCGTCCGGGACCGAGTGGCGAAGATGTCGGTAGGGGGATCTAGGGTCCAGGACATGACCTCGATGCAGCGCTCTCCTGCCATCCCGGGATCGGTGGCGTCGGCCGCACCCCGGCCGTTGATCGGTTCGCTGTCACCGTCGCGGGCGGCGGACTTCGTCAACTGTCCGTTGCGCTACCGGTTCCGGGTCGTCGACCGGCTCCCCGAGCCGCCGAGCGAGGCCGCGACCCGCGGGACCGTGGTGCACGCGGTCCTGGAGAAGCTGTTCGATCTCCCGGCGTCCCGGCGTACCCTGCAGGCCGCGCGGGAGCTGGTCGAGCCGGCCTGGGATACGGTGCGCGCCCGCGAGCCGGCGGTCGAGGCGCTGTTCGGTGGCCGCGACGAACTGGCGGCGTGGTTGGAGTCGGCCCGCGAACTGCTCGCCGGATACTTCGCGCTGGAGGATCCGTCACGGCTGGCGCCGGTGGCCCGCGAGCTGTACATCGAGCACGTGCTCGACTCCGGCCTGCGGCTGCGGGGCTACCTGGACCGGCTTGACGAGGCGACCACGGCGCAGGGACCCGCCCTGCGGGTGGTCGACTACAAGACCGGCCGCTCGCCCGGCCCGGCGTTCGAGAGCTCGGCGATGTTCCAGATGAAGTTCTACGCCCTGCTGCTCTGGCGGATCCGTGGGGTGATCCCGCGCGAGCTGCGGCTGTACTACCTCGGTGACCGCACCTGGCTGCGGGCCACCCCCGACGAGGCCGACCTGCGGGCCGCCGAGCGACGGATCGAGGCCCTGTGGGCGGCGATCGACCGCGCGCACCGCACCGGGGACTGGCGCGCCACCCCGAACAGACTGTGTTCCTGGTGCGACCATCAGGCTCGATGCCCAGCCTTCGGCGGCACCCCACCACCGCTACCGCAGCAGACATCCGCGGTGCCGCTCGACGAGACCGCCCCCACCGTCTGCGAGGCGGACGGCTGATGGCGGTCTTCAGGCCGGACCCCGTCCGGACCCCGTTCCCCGCGGACAGCCCGTTTACGGTGCCGGCCTCCTCAGCTCGCCGGCGGCGGTGGCTCCACCGGGCGTCCTCGGAGGCATGCCATATCGCCCGATCACCAAAAGTAATATTGGTCGGACCTTCAATACTGCCGGCGGTACAGTCGGCGACGGCGAGATGCCGATCATCGTTCGGTCGTTGGGGAGATCGACCACGGTAGCCGAACAGCCGTCCCAGGTCAGTCGGGGCCGAGCGCAGGCAGGGCAGGCACGACGTGTCGAGAGGGACCGTGTCGAGAGGGACACGGCGCGCCGCGAGGGAGAGGACATCACGATGGCCCGACGGACCGGATCGTCCCGAGGCGGGAAGCGGGGCGCGGTCGCGGGCAGCCCGCCCGGCCGAGAGGACCGCGGGTCGCGGCCCGGCGAGTACGGTGCCGGCCGTGACGGCCGGGTTCCCGAGCACCCGGGCGGCCGGCGAGAAGACGGACCGGACGCCGCACCCGCGGCCCACGCCGCCAGGCTGACGAAGGTCTACGGCTCCGGTGACACCACCGTCACGGCACTGCGCGAGATCGACCTGGCCTTCCCCCGCGGCCGATTCACCGCGATCATGGGGCCGTCCGGGTCGGGGAAGTCGACGCTGATGCACTGCCTAGCCGGGTTGGACACGGTCACCCGGGGACGGGTCTTCATCGGCAACGTGGACCTGTCCCGGCTGTCCGACAAGCAACTGACCCGGTTGCGTCGCGACCGCATCGGGTTCATCTTCCAGCAGTTCAACCTGCTGCCCACGCTGACCGCGGCCGAGAACATCACGCTGCCGTTGAGCATCGCCGGGCGTTCGCCGGATCGGGCCTGGATGCGCACCGTCATCGACGCGGTCGGTCTCGCACCGCGGTTGAAGCACCGGCCGAGCGAACTCTCGGGCGGTCAGCAGCAACGGGTCGCCTGTGCGCGGGCCCTGGTCACCCGACCGGAGATCATCTTCGCCGACGAGCCGACCGGCAACCTTGACTCCCGGTCGGGAGCCGAGGTGCTGTCGTTCCTGCGTGACTCGGTCTCCGAACTCGGGCAGACGATCGTCATGGTCACCCACGACGCGACGGCGGCATCCTACTCGGATGAAGTGATCTTCCTTGCCGACGGTCGACTCGTCGACGCGATCGCGAACCCGACCGCGGAGGAGGTGCTGGACCGGATGAAGCACCTCGACGCCGCCGCGGGCGGCTTGGCGGCCGACGGCGAGATCGCCGACGACCGGGACGACCATAACGACACCGACGGTCGCTACGGGCCTGCCGGTGACTACGACGACTACGCCTACCCGGACCAGGCCTACCCGGACCAGCCGACCTACGGGCGAGACGAGCACGATCCCTACCAGGGCCACTACCCGGAGCGGCGCACCGGCCAGTTCGAGGCGATCCCCGCCCCGGACCTCGGGCCCGACGCCGGTGGGCAGCCGGCGTCAAGGCGGGTCGGCGGCACGCGCCACGGCGAGGAGTACTACTCCGGCCGCTCCCACCACCGGCCGGTGCCGAGGCCTGGCGGCGGGCCTCCGCTCACCGACCCCGGCCATGTCGACGGCGGGGGGGACAGTTACCACCCGGACGGCACGGAGCCGGCGGGCTGGGCCTGAGCCGATGCTGCGCGCCACCCTCAAGAGTCTGCTGGCCCGCAAGGTCCGGCTGGTGCTCTCCATGCTGGCGGTCGTCGCCGGGGTGAGCTTCGTGACCGGGACCCTGGTCCTGACCGACACCCTCAACCGGACGTTCGACACCCTCTTCGCCGACATCAACAAGAACGTCAGCGTCGCCGTGCGCTCGGTCAACGCGATCGACCCGACGAGCGACGTCGGCCGCCCTCCGCTGCCGGCCTCGCTCGTCTCCACCGCCGCCGGAGTGGACGGGGTGCGGGTGGCGGTCGGCAAGGTCAACGGCCAGGCCGTCCTCGTCAACCCGGCCACCGGCAAGCCCTCGAACACCAACGGTGCGCCGGGGATCGGTATCAACTGGACCGGGGGTCAGCCCACCTCGGCGGAGGAGATCGCCGAGGGTCGCCCGCCCGGCCCCGGAGAGATCGTCGTCGACCGGGCGACCGCGAAGAAGCTCCATCTGTCGCTCGGGGCAAAGATCTCGGTGCAGACCAAGGGTCCGCCCGCGCGGTACACCCTGGTCGGCACCTTCCGGATCGGCGGTCAGGACAGTCTAGGGGGCGCCGCCGTCACCGCGTTCGACACCGCCACCGCCCAGCGGGTCCTGCTCGCGCCCGACCGGTTCAGCGCGATCCACCTGGCCGCCGGGCCCGGCCTGACCCAGGAGGAGCTACGAGCCCGGGTCGCCGCCGCCCTCCCACCGGGTGTCGAGGCGATCACCGGCAGGCAGTTGGCGGGCGAGAGCGCCAGCGCTGTGCAGAACGCCGTCAGCGGCTTCTCCACCTTTCTGCTGATCTTCGCCGCCATCTCGGTCTTCGTCGGCGCCTTCATCATCTTCAACACCTTCACGATGCTCGTCGCCCAACGGGTGCGGGAGCTGGCCCTGCTGCGAGCAATCGGGGCGAGCAAACGTCAGGTCCAGGTGTCCCTGCAGGTCGAAGCGGCACTGGTCGGCTTCGCCGGGGCCACTGTCGGCCTGGTGTCCGGCGCGGGGCTCGCGCTGCTGCTGCGCGCCGCCGTCGGTGTGTTCGGCGTGGCGCTGCCCAGCGGTGCGCTGGTCTTCCGCCCCCGCACCGTCGTGATCGCCTACGCCGTCGGCGTGCTCATCACCGCCGCGGCGGCGTTCGTGCCGGCCCGCAAGGCCGCGTCGGTGCCACCGATCGCGGCGATGCGGGAGACCTACGTGCTGCCGACCCGCTCGCTGCGCTCCCGGGCGATCGCCGGGTCGGTGCTCACCGCGCTCGGCATTGTCCTGCTGATCCTCGGCACCGCCTCGGCGGGCAAGCCGGGAGCCACCGCCGTCGGGGTGGGCGCGGCGGGGATCTTCCTCGGCGTCGCCACCCTCTCACCGCTGCTGTCCGGACCGATCACCCGGGTCCTCGGCGCACCGTTGGCGAGGATGTTCGGGGCCACCGGCCGACTCGGCCGGGAGAACGCGATGCGCAACCCGCGCCGGACCGCCTCCACCGCCTCCGCGTTGATGATCGGACTCGCCCTGGTGAGCGCCTTCTCCGTGCTCGGGCAGTCGATCAAGGAGTCGGTGCGGGAGACAGTGTCGAACAGCCTCGGTGCCGACTTCTACCTGACCCCGCAGAACTTCGGGCAGGGATTCAGCGGTGAGGTGGCTCGCGAGCTGGCCGGCAAGCCCGGCATCGAGATCGCCACGGGTCTTCGGGGCGGCCTGGTGAAGATCTCCGGGCAGAGCTCCCAGGTGCTGGCCGGCGACCCAGCGGGCCTGGTCAAGATGCTGGCCATCAAGGAGGTGACCGGTGACGTCCACGCCCTCGGCGACGGCACGATCCTGGCCGAGGACTCCACCGCCGCGGACCACCAGCTACGGGTGGGGCAGAAGGTCCCGGTCACCTTCGCCGACGGCCGCGCGGAGCTGACTCTGGTGGGCACCTACAAGAAGAGCCAGGTGGCCGGAAAGTGGATCATCTCCACAAGCGAGTTCGCCCGGCACTCCACCGATGACCTCGACCTGTTCGTCCTGGTGAAGAGGGCGAGCGGGGCGGACCCGGCGATGGTCCGGGCCGAGATCGCCACGGTGGTCAAGTCGTTCGCCACGGTGGAGGTCCGGGACCAGTCCGAGTTCGTCGCACAGCAGGAGAAGCAGGTCGACCAGCTGCTCGGGTTCATCTACGTGCTGCTGGCCCTGGCGGTCATCATCGCACTGTTCGGCATCGTCAATACCCTGGCGCTCTCGGTAATCGAACGGACCCGGGAGATCGGTCTGCTGCGTGCGGTCGGCATGACGCGGTCGCAGATGAGGCTGATGGTCATCCTTGAATCAGTGATCATCTCGGTCTTCGGAGCCGTGCTTGGCGTCGTCGTCGGGAGCATCTTCGGCTGGGCGCTGACGAAGGCGCTGGCCTCCCTGGGAATCAGCATGTTCGCCTACCCGGTACGGACGATCCTGCTCGTGGTCCTCACCGGGGCGATCCTCGGCGTGCTCACCGCTGTCTTCCCCGCCCGGCGCGCCGCTCGCATGGACGTCCTGCGCGCCATCTCCGCCGTCTGACCCACCCAACCCCACACCCGCTCCGACTCCGTTCGGGGGATCTACGCCCGGTCTTCGCCCCCAAAACCGTGCCTTACTCCCCCAACCTCGCATCCAGGACGGCTGGGGC
>NZ_CDXDOS010000057.1:6822-17713 GCF_978021245.1 Frankia sp. CoBUL1 | reverse complement strand
CAAGGTCAGATGATGGCGTTAAATGTCATTGGATATCACTATTTGTCATCGGCTTGTCATCGGCTTGTCATCGGCTTGTCGGTGATCGTGGTGCGCGGCGGTGCCGATCGATCCGGGTCGGGTCGGCGACGGATGGTTTGTTTGCGTGGCGGACGTGGAGGAGGGGGGACGTTGTCATGTCGGCGGGCTACCGTGGCGGATGGAGCGCCGGCACAGTGGGCCAGCCGCGACGGATGGAACGAGGCAATGACCGCTACCGACACGGTGACGCCGAGCGACAATCGGGCACCGCGGGACAACCGCGAACCCACCACGGGCCCGGTTCCCCGCCGGGCTGATCCCGCGAACAGCCGCGGTAACGCCACGCGGCCCCGCTCGATGGCGAAGGCCCACGCCGAGCAGGTCGTGATGGTGGTGACGATCGTGGTGCCGCTGGTCGCCCTGGCGGTCGCGATCCCGGCGATGTGGGGGCAGTGGATCTCCTGGCGGGACGTCGTCCTCGCCGTGGTGTTCTACGGCATCACCGGCCACGGCGTGACGATCGGCTTCCACCGTTACTTCACCCATCGCGGCTTCCGGACGTCCAGGCCGGTGCGGATCGCGTTGGCGGTCGCCGGCAACATGGCGATCGAGGGTCCGGTCATCCGCTGGGTGGCCGACCACCGGCGTCATCACGCCTTCAGCGACACCGAGGGCGACCCGCACTCGCCGTGGCGTTACGGTCCGGGGACGTGGTCGCTGATCAAGGGTCTCTGGCACGCCCACGTGGGTTGGCTGTTCGACGTCGAGCAGACCGACCAGCGTCGCTTCGCCCCGGACCTGCTCGACGATCCCGACATCATGAAGGTCAGCCGCTCGTTCGCGCTGTGCGCGTTCGCCAGCCTCGCGCTGCCCGCCGTGATCGGCGGCCTGTGGGGGGGTTCGTTCGCCGCGGCGCTGGAGGCGTTCTTCTGGGCCGGGCTGGTCCGTATCGCGCTGCTGCACCACGTCACGTGGTCGGTGAACAGCATCTGCCACGTCCTCGGCTCGCGTCCCTACCGGTCGCGGGACCGGTCGACCAACGTGTGGCCGCTGGCCCTGCTGTCGATGGGCGAATCCTGGCACAACCTGCATCACGCCGAGCCGACCTCGGCCCGGCACGGGGTGCGGCCCTGGCAGATCGACACCAGCTTCTACCTGATCAAGATGATGGAGACCGTTCACCTGGTGCGGGACGTCCGCTGGCCGGACCCGGCGCGTCTCGCGGCGAAACGCGCCACCGCCTGACCGGACGGCGGGTGGCGGTGGCTTGTCAGCCACCCTCGATCTCGGCGGCGAGGGTGAGCCAGGCCTCCTCGGTGCTGTCCTTGTCCGCGACGACGGCGCGCAGCTCGGCGTCCAGCGTCAGCAGACGCTCATGATCCGTCGCGGCCTCGGCCAGCTCGTGATGCAGCTCCTGCTCGCGTCGGCTCAGGCGATCCAGGGCGCGCTCGAGCCGGGTCAGCTCCTTGCGGGCGGCGCGCAGCTCGCCCCCGGACAGGACGGGCGGCCCACCTGTCCGCCCGGCTTCGGCGACGGTGGTGGTCTGTCCGCCCGCTCCGCAGCCGGCGGCCGACGAACCCCGGGATGACGGTGCCCGAGCCGCGGCGTCCTGCCGGGCGGCCGCGCGCCGGGCGAGGTACTCCTCGATGCCGCCGGGCAGCATGCGCAGGTGCCCGTCGCCAAGTAGCGCCAGTGTCACGTCGCAGGTGCGTTCGAGGAAATAGCGGTCGTGGCTGACCACGATCAGGCTGCCCGGCCACGAGTCGAGGAGGTCCTCGAGCGCGGTGAGGGTGTCGGTGTCGAGGTCGTTGGTCGGCTCGTCGAGGAGCAGCACGTTCGGTCTGGCCATCAGCAGGCGCAGCAGCTGCAGCCGGCGGCGTTCGCCGCCGGAGAGGTCCCCGACCCGCGTCCACTGCCGTGACGACGGGAGGCCGAACTGCTCGAGTAACTGGCCGGCGGTCCGTTCCCGGCCCTTCTCGACCTCCAGGACCCGCCCGACCTGTTCGACGGCCTCCAGGGCCCGCAGCGACGCCGGTAGTTCGGCAATCTCCTGGGACAGTAGGGCCGGTCGCACGCTGGCCCCCACCCGGACCCGGCCGGCCTCCGGCGTCACCGCACCCAGCAGCACGCGCAGCAGGGTGGTCTTGCCGGCTCCGTTGACACCGACCAGCCCGATCCGGTCCCCCGGTCCGACCAGCCAGGTGACGTCGTCGAACAACGTCCGGTCCCCGATCCGGACCGTGATGTGCTCGGCGTCGTAGACGTCCTTGCCCAGCCGGGATGCCGCGAAGCTGCGCAGCGCCATGGTGTCCCGGGGCGGCGGCTCGTCGGCGATCAGCGCATTGGCCGCGTCGATGCGGAAGCGCGGCTTACTGGTCCGGGCGGGCGGGCCGCGGCGTAGCCAGGCGAGTTCCTTACGCAGCAGGTTCTGGCGCCTGGCTTCGGTGGCGTCGGCCCGCCGGGTGCGTTCGGCCCGCGCGAGCACGTACGCGGAGTAGCCGCCCTCGTACGCGTCGACACGCCCGTCCACGACTTCCCAGACCCGTCCGCACACCTCGTCGAGGAACCAGCGGTCGTGGGTCGCGACGAGCAGTCCACCGCGGAAGCCGGCTAGATGCCGGGCGAGCCAGGCGACCCCCTCGACATCCAGGTGGTTCGTCGGCTCGTCCAGGATCAGCAGGTCGGTGTCCTGGACGAGGAGCCGGGCCAGCGCCACCCGGCGGCGTTCCCCGCCCGACATCGGTCCGACCGGGTCGTCGAGCCGTTCGAGCAGCCCGAGCCCGGCGAGGATGCCCCGCTGCCGGGGATCCGCCGCCCACTCGTGTTCAGCGACGGTGCCCACGACAATCTCGCGCACGGTGCGCTCGGCGGGGAGCACGTCGGCCTGCGCCAGGGTGGCGATCCGGGTGGAACCGGCGGGCACGACCCGGCCGGCGTCCGGGGCAACCTCGCCGGCGATGATCCGCAGCAGGGTGGACTTCCCGGCCCCGTTGCGCCCCACGACCCCGATCCGTTCCCCGGCGCCGATCCCCAGGCTCACCCGGTCGAGCAACGTCCGGGTGCCGAACGCGGCGTTGACGTTCTCGAGGCTGACCAGGACGGCGCTCACGGCGCTTCGCCTGCTCCCTCCACCATCCTGGCGCCGCTCGCCGGCCCGGAGGCCCGGCGTACCGCGCGGGCGACCCCCATCCCGGCGAGGCTTGCCGCGAGCGCGATGCTCTCCTGCGCTCCGGCCGCGAGGAAGGCGCAGGTCGGGCCGGAGCCGCTCACGACCGCCCCGACGGCTCCCAGCTCCCGGCCCGCCTCCAGGACGCGGCGCAGGGACGGCCGAAGCCGCAGCGCCGCCGGCTGCAGGTCGTTGACCAGGGCGGCCCCGAGCTGACCGGGGTCGCTGGTGCGCAGCGCGGCGAGCACGTCGTCGGCGGGGGTCGGGCCGGTCCGCAGTTTGCCCTCGGTCAGCCGGTCGAACTCCTTGTAGACCGCGGGGGTGGACAGACCGCCGTCGGCGAGCGCGAACACCCAGTAGTACTCGCCCGTCGCCAGGACGTCGGTGAGCTGCTCGCCGCGCCCGGTGCCGAGTGCGGTGCCGCCGGCCAGGGGGAACGGGACGTCGCTGCCGAGCTGGGCGGCGAGCCGGGCCAGGTTCGCCCGGTCCAGGCCGGTCTGCCAGAGCGCGTCGCAGGCGACGAGCGCCGCCGCCGCGTCGGCGCTGCCCCCGGCCATCCCCGCGGCGACGGGGATGCCCTTCGTCAGGGTGAGATGAACCCGTTCCGAGGTGATGCCCGCGGCCTCGGCAACCAGGTGAGCGGCCCGGACGGCGATGTTGTCCCGGCCGGTGGGGACGATGGAGACCTCCGGCGTGGACGTCGCCGGACCCAGCGACGCCGGGTCGGCGCCCTCCCCGGACACCTCGACGGTCACGACGACGTCCCCGCTGGACCGGCCGTCCCCGCTGGACCGGCTGTCCCCGTCGGTGGTCGATGGCCCCGGGTCGTGGAACCGCGGGGGATCGACGGACGTCGCCGAGACGTCGTCGAACAGCGAGACGGCCTGCAGCACTGTGATGACGTCGTGGTAGCCGTCCGGTCGGAGCGGTCCGACGCCGAGATGCAGGTTGACCTTGGCGGGGGCTCGCACGGTGACGGTGGCGGGGCCGGCTCCGACGCTTCGGCGCGGACCCGGGTGGGATTGAGGCAGCGGATGCTCCTTCGCTCGGACGCACGCGCGCCCGCTGGGCGGCGTGGCGTTCGGTGGCGGCCGGCACCCAAACCTATCCGCCCACGCCGGGAGCGGATGAGCGTCCGCCCGTGAAGGATCGCGAGGGACGCAGCGAATCGGCTCCCGGCGACGCGGCGGGGACGATGCGCGCTTCCGTTCAGTGATCGTAGCTGTGCCGACGGGAACGGGTTGTTGTCCGACCGGAGAATTCGGGTATCCCTGATCGTGAACGGCCGCACCGGAGAGCGCCCGGACGGATCGTCCCTCGACGTCCCGCTCCTGGTCGGACCTGACCCCTTCCACCGCTTTGGGCGCTCCGACGATGCCGGCCAGGAAGGAGCACCATGACCACCACAACCAGCGCGGCCGGGCCCGAGGCGAAGGCCTCGGACGCAGGTGGTGCGCGTCGCACCACCGTGCCGGAGCGCAAGACATCCACCGAGCTGATGACCGGCCGGGGCCGGACGTCGATCGCGGACGCCGTCGTCAGCAAGATCGCCGGTGTCGCGGCACGCGAGGTCTCCGGGGTACACAACCTGGGCTCGAGCGGGGCCCGCGCGATGGGTTCGTTCCGGGCCCGCATCCCCGGCGCGTCGGCCAGCGCCTCCCAGGGGGTCGCGGTGGAGGTCGGGGAACGGCAGGCCGCGATCGACCTCGACGTCGTCTGCGACTACGGGGTCTCCATCGTGGATCTGTCCCACTCGATCCGGCACAACGTCGTCACCTCTGTGGAGGGAATGACGGGCCTGGAGGTCACCGAGGTGAACATCGCGATCGACGACGTCTACATCGGCGAGGAGGAGTCGGAAGAGTCGCGGCGGGTCGAATGAGCACGAACCCGACAGCGGCCGGGCCGGTGAGCGGGTTCGCCTGGAACCCGGATGCCGTGGCCCGGACCGTGCTGTCCTGTCCCGGTGTCGTCCGGCTCATCGGCGCGCCGGTCCGGCACGAGGATCGTCACCGTGTTCCGGACGGCGGGGCGGGCGCTGCGGCCGAGGTCGCGACCTACCTTCCGGGCCGCCGGGTGGAGGGGGTACGGGTACGGCCGGACGGGATCCTGGTGCAGATCGTGTGCCGGTACGGGGAACGGCTCGGTGAGCTCGCCGCCCGGGTGCGCGCCGCGGTGCTGGCGGTCGAACCCGGCTGTCCCCGGGTCGACGTCGTCATCCGTGATCTGGCAGTTCCGGATCCGTACCGGTCATGTCCGCAGGGGCCGGACGCGGCGGTAGTCGGTCCGGAGACGCCCCGTTCGGGGGTGCCGGGTGCGGGGGTGCCGGGGATGGGGGCGCCGTGACCTCCGATCGGCGGCAGGAGTCATCCCGACGCCAGCCCGACGCCGCCCGACGCAGAGCCGAGATCCGCGCGTTCATCCGCACGCACCATCCGGATCGGGGAGGTGATCCACAGGCGTTCGCCGCCGGCCTGCGGGCCCTGCGATCCGCGCCGGATGGGCCGGACGGGCCGGGTGTTCCGGGTGTTCCGGGTGTCCGCCTCACCACCCATCACCGGCCCACCGCCGCGGACATCCTGTTCGCCTGGGTTCGCGGTCGCGGGCGCCGGTGTTCCGCCTCCACGCGCCGGTGGTGGTCGCACCGCCGGGCGCGGTTCGGCCCCGGCCGTGGTCCTCGGGTGCGCTGAGGCGACACCGGGTCCGCGGGACCGCACCCCGGGCTCGGTTCCATGTGACGATCACGCGGGATGCCCCTCGATCTGCCGGTCCAGAGGGGCGGACCGGGTACTGCGGACGGGCCGGGCTGGACGGGCCAGGAAAGGGGAAGAGCCACATGCGATCGAGCGCGCTTGGCCTGATCATCGGTCTGATCGCCGGACTCGCCCTCGCCTTCGGGGGCTTCAGCGAGTTTCTGATCGTGCTGGTCTTCGGTGCGATAGGGCTGGTCATCGGCAAGGTGGTGGATGGTGATCTCGATATCACCCGTTATGTGGGCGGTGACCGGCGTCGGGGGCGGCGGTGAACGAGAGGGAGCGTGCGCGACCGGGCCGTCCCGCGGGTAGGCGGGCGGGGGCCGGTTCCCTGCGGGTGGCGGACCGGGTTGTCGAGAAGATCGCGGCCATGGCGGCGGCGGATGTCGTCGGCGTTACCGGACCGCCACGCGGATTCCCGCGCCGTGGCGGCGCGCGGCGTCGTGGGCGTGCCGGGCGGCCACGGGTCTCGGCGAAGATGGAGGGAGCCACCGCCCGACTGACGATGTCGTTCTCCGTGCGTTACCCGATCCCGGTCACGGAGACGGCCGAGCTGGTCCGGTGCGAGGTGCGGGACCGGGTCGCGGCGCTCACGGGTGTGCGCGTGGCACACCTGGACATCGATATCCCGTCGCTGCCCTCCGATGGGTAGCGGCCCTCTTCTGTCCCTCCGGTTCGCGTTCAGACCACGGGTAACAGACCACGGGTAACAGACAAGGTTGGGCTCGGTTAGGGGAGGGTGCCGTGCGGGTGGGGCGCAGGATCGTTGCCGGACTGCTCGCCGCGCTGATCGTGGCCGTCGGGGGCATCACCGTCATCGAGATCGTGGCCGCGGCCGGTGGTGGCAGGGGCTACGTCGTGGTCGACTGGCCGGCGTGGGCGGACGACCTGGCGGACACGGCCTGCTCCTCCGGGCCAGTCCGACTGGCCGCGGGGATCTGCGTTCTGGTCGGCCTGCTGCTGATCTGGCTCGGAGCGTGGCGCGGAACACCGTCCCGACTCGCCGTGCGGCGCAGCTGCGCGCAGACCATTGTCTTCGTCGAGCGGCGAGGGGTTGCGTGGGCGCTGCGCTCCGCAGCCCTGACCGTCGACGGGGTGCGGGCCGCCCGGGTTCGGGTCCGTGACCGGACCGCCGACGTCCGCCTGCGCCTTCGGCAGCGTGCCGCCGGTGGCGCGCGGGAGCGCGCGGGTGCCGTCCTGGCCTCTACGCTTGTCTCCTTCGAGTTGGCTGAGCCGCTCGAGCTGCGCATCCAGGCGACCCCGCCGGCCGCGGACCGGACCGTCAACGGGGCGGGCCGGGCCGGTGGCGGTGCGGCATGACCGAGACGCGGGCAGTGGGCGGGCAGGCCGCCGAGGGCCGCTCGGCGGGTGGCGGGGTACCCGCGGAGCCCGGCGGGAGGCCGGCTGGGCTGTCCGAGCCGCCGCCCGACCGCCTCAACCGGGTCGCCCTGGTCGGAGTCGGGTTGCTCTGCCTCGCGGCCGGTGTTCTCGCGTTGCTGGTGGGGGCCGGTGCGTTCGGAAACGACGTCGCCGACGAGGCGGTGCTCGACGCCGACACCCGTTCCTACCCGACCTCCCACGCCTGGTTCTGGCTCGTCGTGGGGATCGGTTCCGGGCTGGTCGTCCTGCTTGCCCTCGGGTGGCTTCGGGCGCAGACGGCGCTGGCGGCGCGGCGTCGTGGACTCTACGTGACGGGTGATGCGCTCGGCGCTGTCCATTTGTCCGCCGCGGCACTGACCGACGCCGTCGAGGACGACGTGCTCGGGATCGCGGGCGTCGAGGCGGTGCGGGCGGTGCTGCGCGGCAGGCGGGAACCCGTGCTGGAGATCGCGGTCACCGTTGTCCCGGGGCCGGGGGTCGCCGGCGTGCTCGACGACATCCGTGGCCCGGTGCTCCATCGAGCCCGGACCGCGGTCGGTCGTCCGCGGCTACCGGCCAAGGTGGAGGTCCGCCCCGCTGCCACCATCCGGCCGCGGGTGCGCTGAGGTGCGGCCCGGTGTGACCGGGCAGGGTGACCAAGGCCGCGACGCACCCAGGGGCTTGACAGAACGGGGTCGTTTCCCCCATGCCATGGCGCGTCCGGTACTGTGAAGGACCGCGCCGCGGTGGTTCCACCGCCCTCCGGCGCCGGATCCCCAGTTCAGGAAAGGATGAGCGCCGCCATGTCCGAGGTCCGCATCGCCGCGGAGCCGCGCACCGAGTTCGGTAAGGGCGGGGCTCGTCGCACCCGTCGGGCCGGCAAGGTCCCGGCTGTTCTCTATGGTCACGGTAAGCCGCCGCGTCACATCGCGCTGCCCGCACACGACCTCCTCCACGCCTTCAAGACCGACGCCGGCACGAACGTCCTGTTGACGCTCGAACTGGCCGAGGGGACCGAACTCGCGCTCGCGAAGGATGTCCAGCGCCACCCGATCAAGGGCAGCTTCGAGCACATCGACCTCGTGCTCGTGGCCCGGGGCGAGAAGGTCGTGGCTGACATCCCCGTGCAGGTGATCGGGGAACCACACCCGGACACCCTGGTCGACCAGCAGGTCACCACGATCGCGGTGAAGGCCGACGCCACCCGGCTGCCCGGCCCCATCGAGGTCGATATCACCGGGCTCGAGCCAGGTACGAGCATTCTCGCCCGCCAGCTGGTGCTGCCGGCAGGCTCCGAGC
Organism: Frankia sp. CoBUL1; assembly: GCF_978021245.1. NCBI lineage: Bacteria > Bacillati > Actinomycetota > Actinomycetes > Frankiales > Frankiaceae > Frankia > Frankia sp. CoBUL1. Next base: position 9,115 of record NZ_CDXDOS010000057.1, on the reverse strand, counting down.
TCGACGCCGATCCCGACCTGGTCGTCGTGCAGTGCCTGGCCAAGCGGACGAACGCCCAGCAGGAGGCCTCGCTCGGCGAGACTCCGGTGGCGGAGGAAGCCGGCGTCGCGAGCGCGTCCGTCTAGGCGGATCCGCTCCATCGCCGATGTCGTCTGCCGATGATGATCACTCCGGCCGGCGATGGGCCCTGGCTCGTCGCCGGTCTCGGCAATCCCGGACCGGCCTATGCCGGCAATCGGCACAACGCCGGCTTCATGGTCGTGGACCTGCTCGCCGAGCGGACCGGGTCGCGGCTGAAGTCGCACCGTTCCCGGGCCGATGTCGCAGAGACCCGCCTGGCCGGGGCGTGGGCGGTCCTCGCTCGTCCGCTCTCCTTCATGAATCTCTCCGGCGGTCCTGTCGCGGCGGCCCGGAGCTTCTACAAGGTCGAGGTCTCCCGACTCATCGTGGTGCACGATGAGCTTGACATCCCCTTCGGGGCCGTGCGGCTCAAACGCGGCGGTGGGGACAACGGCCACAACGGTCTGCGGTCCATCTCCTCAGCGCTCGGGACGCGGGACTATCTGCGGGTCCGGGTCGGCATCGGCCGTCCGCCCGGCCGGATGGATCCGGCCGACTTCGTGTTGCGGGACTTCACTTCGACCGAACGCCGTGAGCTGCCCCTCCTGCTCGAACACGCGGCCGACTCGGTCGAGATGCTCATCGCCGACGGTCTGGAGCCCGCGCAGAACCGCTATCACGCGTTGCTCTGAACCGCTCGACGGACGCCGCGTGTTTCTGCCGGTCCGGCGGACACTCCGGATGCTTGGCTACTTCAAGTGTTGGCATGGATGCGAAAGGTCAACGGCATGGCCGGTTGTCGGGGAACCGGGGAGCGGAGGCTTCGTGCACTGGCATGAGGGGGAGAGAAAGGGCGAGCGAGCGCGGAGGAGTGCCGGATGCTGGCGTTGACGGCGGGCCCGCCGGCCGATGGTCGGGCATACAGCGTCGTGGCCCTCGGGGCACATGCGGACGACGTGGAGATCGGCGCCGCTGCCACGATCATGCAGTTGCTGGCCGCCCATCCGGAGGCCACCGTGCACTGGGTGGTCTTCTCGGGCGAGGGCGAGCGCGGCTCGGAGGCGGAGGAGAGCGCGCGTGAACTGCTCGGCTCCTCGCTCGGTTCGCTGCACCTGCACGAGGTCCGGGACGGTTTCCTCCCGCGGGAGTGGAGCGGGGTCAAGGAGGTCCTGCTGCAGATCGCCCGCCAGGTCACCCCGGACATCGTGTTCGCCCCGGCGCTCGCGGATGCCCACCAGGATCACCGGGTGCTCGGCGAGCTGGCGTGGCAGGCCTTTCGCGGGGCGCTCATCCTCGGCTACGAGATCCCGAAATGGGAGGCTGACCGGCTGTCCCCCAGCCTGTACGTCCCGATCCTCGAGGAAACGGTCGGGGCGAAACTCGATCATCTCAAACGTCATTTCCGCAGCCAGCAGGACCGCGCCTGGTTCGACGACGAGACCTTCCGCGCGACCCTGCGGCTGCGTGGCGTCGAGTGCGGGACGCGCTACGCGGAGGCGTTCGACGCCCGTAAGGTGATGCTCACCTTCTGATATGCCTCCCGTCCACCGGTCTCCCGTCCACCGGTCTGCTCCGTCGGCTCGGTGAGGCCCGGCGGGAGATGGGCCGGCGGGCAGGGACTCAGGCTGGCGTCAGATGTTCCTGGATGCGACCGATGAGCGCCGTGTGGTCGAGTTCCTGTAGCACGTAGGCCTGGCCGGCTGTTCCGATCTCGGCAGCCTTCCAGGGCTGTTCCAGCAGGCTGCAGGCGGCGTCGGCGAAGGCGCCCGCGTCCTCGGCGACGAGCAGGTGGGTACCGGGCGTCCAGCCGAGGCCGCGGCTGCCGGTGGGTGTGCTCACGACCGGCGTTCCCGCCGCCATTGCCTCGATCGCCTTGATGTTCACGCCGGATCCCGAACGCATCGGGTTCACCGACAGGGTGGCGGTGGCGAGGTAACCGGCGACGCTCGGCACGTCGGTGTGCAACTCCACGCCCTCGAAGCCACCGAGCCATGCCGCCAGGCCCTCCTCCGGACGCCGCCCCACCACCTGGAAGGTCGCGTCGGGATGGCGGACCCGGATCGTCGGCCAGCAGCCGCCGAGGAACCAGCGCAGGGCTTCGATGTTGGTCGGGGTGTCCAGCGAGCCGACAAAGATCAGCTTTTTGCCGGCGCTGTCCCGAGGCGCCGGCTTCCGGCCCGGCGGGGTCGGCTCGGTGCCGGCCGACCCGGTGCCCGTCGGTGCGGTGAGGGCG
>NZ_CDXDOS010000057.1:0-6163 GCF_978021245.1 Frankia sp. CoBUL1 | reverse complement strand
CCGACGGGCAGGAACGGCGGCAGGTGGAACGTTGGGATGCTCGCCCGCGTACGCCGCCAGTTGTGGTCTTCCAGCGAGATGTCCGCGATGCAGGTGATGAGCGGAGAGTGGTGCATCGAAAGCTCCGCCAGCCGCAGTTTGTGATACTCCAGCTCGTAGGCGACGGCGCGCGGCCCCGAGCTGTTGCGGGCCAGCACCCGGAAGAACTCCGAGTCGACGTTGTGCGCGCGCACCAGATGCGGCAGCTGCCAGATCCGGGCGACCTCCTCGCCGAGATGCGACGTCCGGCAGCTGTAACTGATCACGGCGTCGGCTCGTGGCGGTGTCGACTCCAGCGCGCGGCGCAACGGACCGACCGGCCGGGATGCGTGCATGAATGGCCGGGCCGTCAGGTGTGCCCGTGGGCTGTCGTCACGAGGCAGCCGGATGACGGCCGAACCCGGCACGGCCTCCTCGTACACGGCGATATCCAGGTTCTCCCGGGAAGGCACCAGGACCTGCATCCGAACGCCGGCCGCGGAAGCCGCGGTGAGGAAGCTGAAGGTCTCCACCCGGCCGCCCGCGTCCGCCGGGAGAAACGGTTCCTCGACAACGACGATCCAGCGCGTGGAGTCGCTCACCGGACAACTGTAACGACCGTGGGGTCGGGTAACGACTGCGGGCTCGGTACTCGCGCGGGGTGTCGCGGACAGTTCCAGGTAGATGACAAGAGTGTCGTGAGGTGAGGGTGGGGTCGAGGTGCGCGCAGGTCCGCCGGGGGTCCATCCGATTCCGCGGGACGACTTTGGCGCGGTGCGGGTGCCACGGCTGCGCGGCGTCATGGCGTCAATGGCGCCGTACCGCAAAGGACGGAGCCGTTGGTTGTGGCTGACCGGCGGAACGCTACGGTAACCGCCATGACAGGTGTCCGGACCATCGGTCGAGGTGCCGCTGTGGCGGCGCTGGGAGCCACAACCGTTTACGGTCACGTCTTGTATCCGATCTATATCGGATTGCGCAGCCGTGGTCTGGAGTCGACGGCACCGCCGGACCCTGAGATCTGGCCGGGACTGAGCGTGGTCGTCTCCGCCTATCGGGAGTCGGCGGTGATCGGGGCGAAACTGGATGAACTCACCCGCACGGACTATCCCGGGCCGATGGAGATCATCGTCGTGGCCGACGATCCGGAGACGGCCGAGGCCTCGCGCCGGCCCGGCGCGCGGGTGCTGTCGTCCGGGGAACGCCTCGGCAAGGCGCGGGCGGTCAACCGGGGAGTCGCCGCCGCCACCCACGAGCTCGTGGTGCTCACCGATGCGAACGCTGTGCTCGCGCCCGGTGCCCTGCGGGCAGCCGCCCGTCATTTCACCGACGAGGCGGTCGGCGCGGTGGCGGGGGAGAAGCAGGTTGACGATCCCGACGGAGCCCAGGGCTTCTACTGGAAGTTCGAGTCCTGGCTGAAGCGCTGCGAGTCGGCGACCGGCGCGACCATCGGCGTGGTCGGCGAGATGCTGGCCTTCCGCCGCCAGGCGTTTCGGCCCCTGCCCGCGGACGTGGCCGTCGACGATGCCTGGCTGGCTCTCGACATCCTCGAAGGGGGGCTGCGGGTCGTCTACGAACCCGAGGCGTACTCGATCGAGTCGTCGAGCCCGGACTACTCGGCGGAGTGGGAGCGGCGGACCCGGATCGTCGCTGGCAACCTCGACATGCTCTGGCGGCGCCGGGCGGCGCTGGTGCCCGGCGCGCTGCCGGTCACCCCGCAACTGTGGGGCCACCGGCTGGTCCGCTCGTCATTCGGCCCGTTGGCGCAGGTTGTCCTGGTGGGGCTCGCCCTCCCGGCCGCCCGCCGGAGCTGGATCGCCCGGCTGTTCCTGGCCGGCAACGCCGTCGGCGCTGTGAGTACCGCGGCGCTGCTGACCGGGCGCACGCCGCCCGGCCCGACCCGCCTGGTCGCGCAGGTCTTCTTCCTGCAGGCCGTCGCGCTCGGCGGGGTGCGGCGTTTTGTGGCCCGGGACCGGCCCGCCGTCTGGCCCAAGCCGGAGCGGCCGGCCGTGGCCTCCGCGACGTCACCGGCGTCCCCGGGGTCGGTCCTGCCACCGGGGCAGACGACGCCGCCTGGCCCGCCGACCGAGCTGGCGCCGGCCGGCAACTGACCTACTCCGGCAACTCACCTACTCCGGCAACTGACGCCGCTGACGCCGGCCGGGACCGGCCTCGACCGGAGAACCCACCGCGGTCCGTCACCGGCTACGCCTATCGAAATACCACCCGCCATGGGGCGGGAATACCGTGTGGCGCAACACCGCAACACCGCAACACCGCAACACCGCAACACCGCAACACCGCAACACCGCACGAGGCGTGGATATCCACCTGAGTGCGCGTCAGCACACGCAGTGAGGAGCGTGCCGCCATGTCCGTCGAGAAGCCCAACCGGTCCAGGTGGCAGTACGAGCTGGTACTGGTCAGTTTTCACAGCCGTGGCCAGCTCGAGCAGCTCTTCGCGACCCTTCCGTTGGACATGCCGGTTGTGATCATCGATAACGCGGAGGGCGTCGACCGCGTTGACGAGCTGATCGCGGACCGGCCCAACAGCCGTTACCTCGACTCCGGTGGCGGCAAGGGATTCGCGAAGGCCGCCAACATGGGCATCCGTTCGTCGCGCTACGAGTACGTGGTGCTCGGCAACCCGGACAGCCGGCCCACCGTGGAGGTCATCGACACGCTGGTCGACGACCTCATCGCCGATCCCGAACTGGTGACCAGCGCGGCCACCATGAAGGGGCACGACGACAAGCCCGAGCTCGGTAACGGCGGCTGGGAGCCGACGCCTCGCCGGGTGCTGCTGCACGTGCTGGGAGCGCACAAGGTGGCGCCGAGCTCGGCGCTGTTCGCCCGGCCGACACCGGGCCGCCCGATGAACCCCGAGTGGCTGACCGGCGCCTGCATGGCCGTCCGCCGGTCCACCTTCCTCGAACTGAGCGCCTTTGATGAGACGTTCTACGTCTACAACGAGGACATGGCGCTCGGCCGGGCGATCCGTGAGGCGGGGCTGCGGCAGAAGCTGCGCACCGATCTGCTGGTACCCCACGGGGCGGGAGGTTCCGGGGCCGGTAAGACATGGATGCTGCAGATGCGCGGTGCGTCCATGGTGCGTTATCTGCGTAAGCACAATGCGCCGGCTCGGGTGAACGTGATGCGCTCGATGCTCGTCGCCGGCTACGCCGGGCGTACGGTGCTCTCTCGGGCCCGGGGCAGGAAGGCAGTGGCCGACGAGCACGCCGCATATATCAAGGGCCTGCTGGTCGGACCGCCGGCCCAGTAGCCGCGCCCGTTCCTCGTTCGTTCCCTGCCTGTTCAGTGGGCTGTTTGTTCGATTCGTCCCTCTGGCCAGGCGGGGAAGTGAACAGTGAACTCGGTGGTCCCGGGCTCGCTGGTCCCGGGCTCAGGTGAAGCGGGCTACCCGCCATTCCCGGCGACCGCGGCGGACCAGGATGACCGAGCCGTGCAGCAGATCCTTGGTCCCGACGGTGGCTTCCACGCCGACCCGTTCCCCGTTCACCAGGACCGCATGGTTGCCCAGGTGCTCGCGCGCATCCCGCTTGCTGCTGGCGAGGCCGGTGGCGATCAGCAGATCGACAACCGGCCAGCCGTCATCCTCGAGCCGGGCGGCCGGCTCCTCGACCGTGGGTACGTCGGCGAAGACGTCGGAGAGCAGATCCGCGCCGATCGCCTTCACGTCCCCGCTGAACAACGCCGCCGACGCCGCCTCGGCCGCGTCGACCGCGGCCTGACCGTGCACCAGTGCGGTGATCTCCCGCGCCAGGCGACGCTGCAACGCCCGCTTACCCGGAGCCTCGGCGTGCTCGGCGAACAGCCGCTCCAGCGGCTCACGGTCGATGAGCGAGAAGAACAGGGCGAACCGGCGTGCCTCGTCGTCGGACAGATTGATCACGAACTGGTACAGGGTGTATGGCGAGGTGCGGTCGGCCGAGAGCCAGACCGCACCCTTCTCCGACTTGCCGAACTTCGTGCCGTCCGAACGCAGCAGCAGCGGGCAGGTCAGCCCGTGTACCTGGGTGCGCAGCACCCGTCGCACGTAGTCGATCCCGGCGACGATGTTGCCCCACTGGTCGGAGGCGCCCATCTGGAGGGTGACCCCGTGGTCCTCGCACAGGCGGCGGAAGTCGTACGCCTGGAGCAGGGAGTAGCTGAACTCGGTGTAGGTCAGGCCGACGTCGGGATCGTCCAGCCGCCGGCGCACCGAGTCACGGCGGACCATCTCGGTGACGGGGAAGTGCTTGCCGACGTCCCGCAAAAATTCGATCATTCCGAGTCCGTCGAGCCAGTCGGCGTTGTCGACGAACTGCGGGAGCTGGCCGGAGTCCAGGGCCCGGGCGAAGACGGACTCCATGATCTCCTGTTGTCCGAGCATGTTCGTCCGTACCTCCTGGGCGGTGAGCAGGCTGCGTTCCACCGACTTGCCCGACGGGTCGCCGATCAGACCTGTGCCACCGCCGAACAGGGTGACCGCGCCGATCCCCGCCCGTGCGGCCCGGATCAGCAGGGTCATCGGCAGCAGGTTGCCGATCGTCAGCGAGGGGGCCGTCGGGTCGAAGCCGATGTAGCAGCGCCGCCGTCCGCTGTCGAGGTGCTCCCGCAGTTCGGCGGGATCGGTGCTGTCGTGGAGGAGTCCACGCCAGGACAGCTCGTCCAGGAGCGCATGTGTCATGGGACCATGGTAGAAGTGGCGCGCCGGTCCACCGTGTCACGGCGAGATCACCCGGTAGGGGAGCTCGGGCGGACGCGGCTGCCCGTGCGGCCCGGTCCCGCCCGCGTCGCGCGCTGCCAGGCGTACAGCAGATGTGTCACGATCCCGAGCAGGACGCCCAGCGAGGCCGCAATCCCGAGCCCGGCGGTCCAGACCAGTGGCGAGGGTTTCGATGATCCTGGGCCGGCTGCGCCGATCGGACCGGTGTTCGTGAGTGTGGCGCCGGCCCCGTGGGTCGTCGCGTCGCCGGCGGATCCCCGGGCCTGGCCGCCGGGCATGATGCGGCCGGCGGCCGGCGCGGGCCCCCCACCCCCCAGCGTGTCGGTGCCGACAGCAGCGGATTGCTCCTGACCACCGGCACGGCCCGGGTCAGCGCCGCGACGGGGTCGACGATGCCAAAGCCGAACTCATCGTCGCGGCCAGGAGAGCCCGCATCCCGCGCGGTGTAGACGAGCCGCTCGATGACGTTGGGTGCGTCCAGGTCCGGCTGGGCGGCCCGGATGAGGGCGACAACGCCCGCGACGATCGCCGCGGAGTTCGAGGTGCCGCCCCCGGTGTCCAGGCCGTCCGGGGAGACCCGGGTCGGGACGGGGGCCCGGATACCGGGGGCCGGCGCGGCGATGACGGCCCGCGGCCCGTGGGCCGATTCCCGCCAGAAACCACCAGCGGCCGTCGATCCGGTCACCGCGACCACCCCCGGGATACTGGCGGGGGAGTTGATCGCGGTGTCGCCGGACTCGACGTTCCCCGCCGAGGCGACCACCACCACGTCGTGCGCGAGGGCGTAGCCGACCGCTTTCTCCTCGTCCGGGGTCGCCGTCCCCGCCGAGCCCAGGGAGAGGTTGATGACGTCGGCGCCCAGGTCGACCGCCCGGCGGATGCCGATCGCGACCTCCTCCGAGTTCGCCTCGGCGCCGGTCGAGACGGGCAGGATCTTGGCGGCCGGGGCGATGCCGCGGACCTCGGGCCGGCCGTTGTCGTTGCGACCGGCGATGATGCCCGCCATGGCGGTGCCGTGGCCGTTCGGATCATCGTCGCGCCAACCGTCCCGCGCCGCCCCGGGGCCGATGCCGGTACCGGGAAGCAGCTGACCCCACAACTTGGGTTGGCTGGCGTCGACCCCGCCGTCGATGACGGCCACCACCGTGCCCGCGCCCTGGCTGATCCGGTGCGCCTGGGCGAGTCCCAGGACAGCGTGGTACCACTGCGAGCCTCGGGCGGGCGCGATCGGAGCCGGGCCGGGCCCGGCCGCATGCGGCGGGACGGCGGCGCCGGCCGGAGCGGTCGTCATCACGAGGCCGACCAGCAGCGCGAGGCCGACCAGCAGGCCGGGCATGGCGCGGTGGTGCATGAGGGGGTCCTGCCTCCGGGGCTGCCGCTCGGCGGGCGTGGCTGATCGTGTCCGGTTACGCGCCC
>NZ_CDXDOS010000056.1:0-17116 GCF_978021245.1 Frankia sp. CoBUL1 | reverse complement strand
GAACCGAGAAATCTCCGGTCAGGACAGATGGGGCCGGGAGGAGATCCAGAATCGTGGCCGGGCGCTCGCCGAGCGGATCGTGAAGATCTGGCCCGGCCCGGACGAGTCCGTAGTACCGCCGTCCCAGGACCAGCGATGGACCCTGATGAGCCGGGTACTGGCCGCGATCCCACCCGGCCGCTGGACCAGTTACTCCGACGTCGCGGAGGTGATCGGGTCCCACGCCGTCGCGGTGGGAGCCAAGCTGGCCAGTGCCCGGATCTCCAACGCCCACCGCGTCCTGCTCCTGAACGGTTCCGTCTCCCCGGACTTCCGCTGGCCCGATCCGGAACGCACCGACGATCCACGGGAGATCCTGACCGCCGAGGGTGTCATTCTCAGCAGGTCGGGCCGGGCACTGGCCCGCCAACGCATGACCGCCGCCGAACTCGCCGCCGCCGCCGATCTCGAAACCCCGGAAGAGAGCCAGGGCGCCGCCGGAACCAAGGAACGTCTGTGGGCCGCCCCGGCCGCCCGGTCCGCCGTGGGGCTCGCGGTCAGCCTGTGGCCATCAGAGCGGCGCGCGGCGGCGCCCACGGACGATGCGAACTCCGGCCTCTCCTACCGGGACCGGGTCCGGGGCTGCCTGCTGGGCGGGGCGTTGGGAGACGCGCTCGGTGCGGCAATCGAATTCCAGTCGCTTGACGAGATCCGACGGGAGTATGGGACGGCGGGGGTCATCGGCCTCACGGCCGCCTACGGGGTACACGCTCCGTTTACAGATGACACCCAGATGACGCTCTTTACCGTGGAGGGTCTGATCCGGGCCTCGGTCCGCAGCCGTTCCCGGGGCATCGCCGATCCGCCCGCGGTGCTGTGGCGCGCCTACCAGCGTTGGCTCACGACGCAGCGGCGGACCGGTCCGGCCGCCGGGGAGGTGGACGGCTGGTTGGCGGCGCAGCAGCTGGTGTATGCCCGGCGCGCTCCGGGGAACGCCTGCCTGTCCGGGCTGGGACGCCCCGAGATGGGCACGCTCGCGCGGCCGGCGAACCCCGGCAGCAAGGGATGCGGGGCGGTGATGCGCTCGGCCCCGTTCGGGCTGCTCCGGCGGGGCCCGGAAACCTCCTTCGACCATGCGGTCGCATGCGCCGTGTTCACCCACGGTCATCCCTCCGGGTACCTCGCCGCGGGCGCGTTCGCATGGATCGTCGCCGCGATGGTGGACGGCGCTGGCATCACCCAGGCCACCGCATCGGCCCTCGGCCGCCTGTCGGCCGAACGCGACGGCAAGGAAGTGGCCAGAGCTCTGCGGGCGGCGCTCGGAACGGCAGCGGACGGTGCGCCCACGGCGGAACGCGTGGAATCGCTGGGCGCCGGCTGGGTCGCCGAGGAGGCGCTAGCGATCGCGGTGTACTGCGCGGTGGCGGCGCCCGACGATCCGCAGACGGCGCTGCTCGCGGCAGTCAACCACTCCGGCGACAGCGACTCGACCGGTGCGATCTGCGGGAACCTCGTTGGCACCGCTCTGGGTGAGCCGGCGCTGCCGGCAGCCTGGCTGAAGGAGCTGGCGGGCTATGAGCTGGTCGGGCAGGTCGCGGACGATCTGGTAACCGAGATCGAGAACACCGCGACCGTCTCCGACGCCTTCGGCGCGGCCACCCCGGCCTGGTCCACCCGCTACCCCGGGAGCTGAGCTCACGCACATCAGATCTCCCATCGGTCCGAGCTGTGCCGGTGCTCCGTGGTGCTTCCGGCTCACCTGGTCGGGGGACGTTAACCTGACCGTCCCCTGCCGAAGGTCCCTTTCGGCCACCCGGGGCGGCGAGGTGAGCTGGGCTGCGAGGTGAGTTGCATGAAGGGGCGGACAACAACGGGCCGGCGATGGATCGGGGCGGTGGCGCTGCTGGCGGGCGCGCTGCTCGTGCCGCTGGGATGTGGCGGCGGTGCCGGTGGCGGCGGCTCCACCGACGTCACCACGCCGAAGCCATCGGTATCCGGCACCTCGCCGGTGCCTTCTCCGTCCGTGTCCTCCCGCTCGCCGGATGGACCGGTGGTGACGTCGCCTTCCACGACCGCGACGCCGCGGGAGCCGGTCTGGTCGAGCGAACCGCGCCGCGTCGGGCATCAGCTGTACGGTAACGCGACGGTCGTCGCGGTGCGCGGCGCGCACAACGTCGCCGGCGGGATGGCTTTCGATCGGCTGACGATCGAGTTCCAAGGGCAGATCCCTGGCTACGAGGTGCGTTACGTGGCCGAGGTGCTGTCGCCGGGCGAGGGCGTTGCGGTCCCGCTGCGGGGGCAGGCCTTCCTGGAGGTGGTGTTGTTCCCGGCCGTGGCCCACGATGAGACCGGTAGGTCGACGCTGCGCACACCGCGGGCCGGCGGCGGGCTTCCCGCGCTCGTCCAGTATCGGATGACCGGCGACTACGAGGGATACGTCCATTTCGGCCTGGGGGTCGACGATCGGGTCGGCTTTCGGGTGTTCGAGCTGTCGAACCCGTCGCGCGTGGTGATCGACCTCGCCGCCTGAGGCCTGCCGGTGAGGCCTCGGCCCGTGGCCTGCCCGCACCGCCCTGGCGCGGGCAGTTCCCTCTTTGCCGTCGCCGGTCATCGAGGCACACCGCGCCGCACCCCGAAAACCCAGCACAACAGCATGATCAACTTAGGCTGCCCGGCACTGGCCCGGGAACGGCCCGTTCGGCATCGGGGGTCGGGACCTTCCTCACGTGCTCTCAGGACTGGCGCGATATGGGGTGCTTGGCCTCGGCAGAGAAACATACATGCCGGTCGGGGCACGCCGGAAGGTGCGCCCGCCCTGCGGAGATCGGGAGGCTGTCATGACGTACGTCCCACCTGGAAAGCCAGGCAGTATCGTCCATGTTACGGACCGGTACGAGAACTTCATCGGTGGAAAGTGGCTGCCGCCGCGGGCCGGTAAGTATTCGACCAACCTCAGCCCGGCCACGGCGCAGCCGATCTGTGAAATACCGCGGTCGGCGGCGGAGGATGTCGAGGACGCCCTGGACGCGGCGCACGCCGCCGCCGACTCCTGGGCCGCCGCGTCCCCGGCGGAGCGGGCCGAGGTGCTGACCGCGGTGGCGGATGCGATCGACGCCAACCGGGAGATGCTCGCGGTCACGGAGAGCTGGGAGAACGGCAAGCCGGTGCGGGAGACGCTGGCTGCCGACATCCCGCTGGCCGCCGACCACTTCCGGTACTTCGCCGCGGCGGCGCGCACCCTGGAGGGGTCGATCTCCGAGATTGACGGCAAGACCTACGCCTATCACTTCCATGAGCCGCTCGGGGTGGTCGGGCAGATCATCCCCTTCAACTTCCCGTTGCTGATGGCGGCGTGGAAGCTGGCGCCCGCGCTGGCCGCGGGTAACTGCTCGGTGATCAAGCCGGCGTCACCGACGCCGTGGTCGGTCCTCAAGTTCGCCGAGGTGATTCAGGACGTCATCCCGCCCGGCACCATCAACATCGTCAACGGGCCCGGCGCCGAGGTCGGCAGAGCCCTGGCCACCAGCCCGAAGATCGCGAAGATCGGGTTCACCGGTGAGACCACGACCGGCCGGCTGATGATGCAGTACGCGGCGCAGAACATCATCCCGGTCACCCTGGAGCTGGGCGGAAAGTCCCCGAACATCTTCTTCGAGGACGTCCTGGCCGCCGACGACGCCTATCTGAACAAGGCGGTCGAGGGGCTGGTGCTGTATGCGTTCAACAAGGGCGAGGTGTGCACCTGCCCGTCCCGGGCGCTGATCCAGGAGTCGATCTACGACGAGTTCATGGCGCGGGCGCTGGAACGGGTCGGCCGGATCCAGCAGGGCAACCCGTTGGACCCGGCGACAATGCTGGGCCCGCAGGTCTCCGCGCAGCAGCTGTCAAAGATCGGCTCCTACGTGGACACCGGCCTGGCTGAGGGCGCCGAACTGCTGGCCGGTGGGCACCGGACGCGGCCGGCCGGAGAGTTCACGAACGGCTACTTCTTCGAGCCGACGCTGCTGAAGGGCCACAACAAGATGCGGGTCTTCCAGGAGGAGATCTTCGGCCCGGTGCTGGCTGTCACCACCTTCAAGGACGAGGCCGAGGCGTTGGCCATCGCCAACGACACGCCTTACGGGCTCGGTGCCGGCGTGTGGACGCGGGACGGTGCCCGCCAGTTCCGGATGGGCCGGGGCATCAAGGCCGGCCGGGTCTGGGTCAACTGCTACCACCGGTATCCGGCGGGCGCGGCATTCGGCGGATACAAGGTGTCCGGCATCGGCCGCGAAAACCACCGGATGATGCTGGAGCACTACAGCCAGACCAAGAACATGCTGGTCAGCTACGACGAGAACGCGCTCGGCCTGTTCTAGGGTTTCGGATTCCAGGGTTCCGGAGTCCTTTGGCATTTCCCACCGACGATTCCCCTGGCTGGAGGATGTTATGAAGGCAGCAGTTGTCACCGATTTCCGGGCACCGTTGCGTATCGAGGACCGGGACGTCCCGGTGCCGGGGCCGGGTCAGATCCTGGTACGGATGGAGGCCAGTGGCCTGTGCCACACCGACATCCACGCGGCGCACGGTGACTGTCCGGTGAAGCCGACTCTCCCGTTCGTCCCGGGTCACGAGGGCGTCGGCGTGGTCAAGGCCGTGGGCGCCGGGGTGACCGGGCGCGCGATCGGCGACCGGGTCGCGATCCCGTGGCTCGGTCACGCCTGCGGACGCTGCCGCTACTGCGTCGGCGGCTGGGAGACGCTGTGCGAAAGCCAGCGCAACAGCGGCTACTCGATCGACGGTGCGTTCGCCGAGTACGCGGTGGCCGACGCGGACTACACGGTGCCGGTGCCCGGTGACGTGCCGTCGTTCGACGCCGCGCCGCTGACCTGCGCCGGCGTGACCACCTACAAGGCCATCAAGGTAGCCGGGGTGACCCCGGCCGAGACGGTGGCCGTGTTCGGCATCGGCGGGCTGGGCCACCTGGCGTTGCAGTACGCCCGCATCGCGGGTGGTTTCACCGTCGGGGTCGATGTCACCGAGGCCAAGCTGGAGCTGGCCACCGAACTGGGCGCCGACCACGTGGTGAACGCGCGGACCGCCGACCCGGTCGAGGCCATCCAGCGGCTGGGCGGCGCCGACGTGGCGGTCGCGCTCGCCGCGTCGCCCCGTTCGTTCGAGCAGGCGTTCGCGTCGCTGCGGCGCGGCGGCCGGCTGGTCTGCGTGGCCCTGCCGGCGGATGGCACGATGTCCATCCCGATCTTCGACACGATCCTGAAGGGGATCACGGTCAAGGGATCGATCGTCGGCACCCGCAACGATCTGGCCGAGGTGTTCCGGCTGCACGCGGCCGGCCGGACCAGGGTGATCGCTTCCGGCCGGAAGTTGGACGACGTCAACGCCTGCATGGACGAGGTCCTGGCCAGCAAGGTCCCGGCCCGGCTGGTGTTCGAGTTCTGATCTGGCCCGTTCCGACCGGCCCGGCCTGATCCAATTTGATCAGGTCTAACACGGTCTGACCCTGTCTGACCCTGTCCGCTTTGACCTTGCCCGCACGGCCATCGGTCCTCATCCCCGCCCCAACGGGGAAGAGAAGCACGAGGAGAATCCCGAAAGAGGGAAAGACCACATGAGTCCGCTTACCGTGGGCGTGGCCGTGGAGACCGCGCCCGGCGAGCGTCGGGTGGCCATGGTTCCGCAGGTCGTGGGCCGATTGGTCGGCTCCGGTCTCGACGTGCTCGTCGAGACCGGAGCCGGACGTGGCGCATGGTTTCCCGACGGCGCCTATGCCGGGGCCGGCGCCACCGTCGTCGCACGGCTCGACCTGTTCGCGCGGGCAGACGTAGTGGTGTCGGTCAGCCCCCCGGACCCGCGGACGCGCGCGTTGCTGCGCGGCGGGCAGACCCTGGTAGGGCTGCTGGCGCCGTTGCCGCGGCCGCAGGTGATGGCGCAGCTGGCCGCGGTCAACCCCGAGTTCGCGCAGGCCGATGCCGCTCTGGTCGTCGGCGCCAACGACGTGACCAACCCGGCGGACCACCGTGGTCACGCGTGAACCCGGCCTCCTCGAAGACCTGACGGGCCTTGACCGTCAGTCAGGATCTGGCGCATCGGCACCATCGCACCCGGCCCTACGCGGCGACGGCCTCCAGCGCGCGGTCGAAGTGCCGATGGGCGGCCACGGCCGTGGCGAACGCGGAACCGAAGTCGCCGAGCACGGACGGCCCCGCAAGGTCGCGGACCGTCACGATACCCCGGTCGGACACCACCGCGTCACCCTGGTCGGCGACCCGCGCGCCCGGCAAGGATGCGATCTCGAGCAGCGACACCCCCGCGCCGACCGCGCCGACCGGCTTCGCGTGCTTGTACGCCTCGCCGACGTAGTGCACGGCCTCGCCGTTGTGTGTCAGTGTGGTGACACCGCGCTCGCCCGGGGCGACGAACACCGCGTCGTAGAGGACCGAGGACATGGTCACCAGCGTTCGGTCCACCGGCAACGCGTCGCCGGACACCGTGGCGAGCATGCCTCCGTGCGGCGCGAGAACCTCCAGGATCGCGCCCTGTTCGCGCAGCGCGGCGGTGGCCGAACGCAATGCCACCTCGTCCACGCCGTCCGCCGCGAGCACCGCGATCCTGCGGGTGGCCACCCGGCTGGGCTGGTCGGCCTGACTCAGCGCGGGTGAGGATCGTCCGTGGTTCGGGGTGCTCTCCGGTGGCACCGGCAGTCCGAGGTTCTCGGCGACCCCGGCCGCGAGTTCGTGGTCCACCTGGGCGAGATGTCCCAGGACACGCTCCTTGATCTGGGTGTAGTCGACCTTGCCGAGCTCAAAGCTGAACGCGTCGACGATGTGCCGCCGCTCCCAGGAGGACATGCTGTTCCAGAACAGGGTGGCCTGGCTGTAGAAGTCCTTGAAGCTCTCGCTCCGCTTACGGATCGTGTTCCCGTCGACCCGCTCGGCGTAGTGCACGTACCCGCCGTGCGCCGGATCGGAGAGCACCGGGCAACCGCCGCTGATCGAGTTCGGGAAGTACGACGTCTGGCTCTGCTGGATGCGATGCTGCCCGTAACCGTCGCGGGAGTTGTTGTGCACCGCCGCGACCGGCCGGTTGACCGGCAGCTGGGCGAAGTTCGGGCCGCCGAGCCGGATCAGCTGGGTGTCCAGGTAGGAGAACAGCCGGGCCTGCAGCAGCGGGTCGTTCGTGAAGTCGATGCCGGGGACGACGTTCTGTACGCAGAACGCCACCTGCTCGGTCTCGGCGAAGAAATTGCCGGGGTTGCGGTTGAGAACCAGCCGTCCCACCGGCCGCACCGGCACCCGCTCCTCAGGGATGATCTTCGTCGCGTCGAGAAGATCGAAGTCGAACGCGTGCTCGTCGGATTCCGGCACGAGCTGCACGCCGAGTTCCCACTCCGGGAACGTACCGTTCTCGATCGACTCCCACAGGTCCCGCCGGTTGAAGTCGGGGTCCTTGCCCGCGATCTTCTGTGTCTCGTCCCAGACCAGGGAGTGCGTGCCGAGCTTCGGCCGCCAGTGGAACTTGACGAAGGTCCCCTGCCCGGCGGCATCGACGAACCGGAAGGTGTGCACGCCGAAGCCCTGCATCATCCGGTAGCTGCGCGGCAGCGCCCGGTCCGACATCAGCCACATCATCATGTGCATCGACTCGGGGACGAGACTGACGAAGTCCCACAGGGTGTTGTGCGCGGAGGATGCCTGCGGGATCTCGTTGTGCGGCTCCGGCTTCACCGCATGGACGAAGTCGGGGAACTTGATGCCGTCCTGAATGAAGAACACCGGCATGTTGTTACCGACGAGATCGAAGTTACCCTCCTCGGTATAAAATTTGACGGCAAATCCGCGTACGTCCCGGACCGTGTCCGCGGAACCGCGGGAACCGCCGACGGTCGAGAACCGTACGAACACCGGGGTACGCCGGCCGCCCTCGCCCAGGAAGTGCGCCCGGGTCACGTCGGCGAGCGACTCGTACGCCTCGAAGTACCCGTGGGCACCGGCACCACGGGCGTGGACGACCCGCTCGGGGATGCGCTCGTGATCGAACCGGGTGAGCTTCTCCCGGAAGTGGAAGTCCTCCAGCAGCGTCGGACCGCGTTCCCCCGCCGCGAGCGAGTCGTCGGTGTGTTCGACACCGATCCCCTGGTCGGTGGTCATGCGGGCGCCGTCGTCGCCGACTCGGACGGCGTCGAGTTGCTGCTGCTTCGCGTCGTCCCGCGGGAGGCGCGACGTCCCAGGATCGGTCATGATGGTCACCTCGCTGGCTACCTGATGCTGTCCGGGCGTACCCGGACCTACCCGCGACGACACGAGTAAATCTCGCTTCCGGACGGCGTCGCGCCGGCGTCGCGGTCTTCCCCGCCGCCAGCGGGAACCAGCGAGGAGGCATCCGTTGCGGGAGAACCTGGCGGAGTCGCGCAGCATCGCCCGGCTACTCCACCCGCGCACGGTCGCCGTGGTGGGGGCGAGCCGCGAGCCGGGCTCGATCGGTCACGAGATCTTCCGCCGGCTGCTCGCCAGCGAGTTCACCGGCTCTGTCTATCCGGTCAACGCCGCGGCAACCCATGTGGCGTCCGTCTACGCCTACCGAGACCTGCGCGACGTCCCAGTCGAGATCGACCTCGTGGTCGTCGCGGTGCCGGCGCCACGGGTCGCCGAGGTCATGCGGGCCTGCGCGGAGAAGGGGGTACGCGGCGTCATCGTGGTCGCGGCCGGCTTCGCCGACGGGGGTGACGAGGGACGGGCCCGGCTCGCGGACGTTATCCGGATCGCCCGTGACGGCGGCATGCGACTGATCGGGCCGAACGCGATGGGCGTCATCAACACCGTCCCGACGGTCCGGCTGCACGCCACCTTCGCGGTCGGCGACCCCCCGCCCGGCCGGGTCGGCCTGTTCACCCAGTCCGGGGCACTCGCGGGCACGTTCCTCACCAACGCCTCCCGGCGCGCACTGGGCATCTCCACGTTCGTCTCGATCGGGGACCGCTCGGACGTCTCCTGCAACGACCTGCTGCGGTACTGGCGCTCCGATCCACGAACCGGCGTGGTCATGCTGCATCTGCAGAGCCCGGGCAACCCACGCCGGTTCGCCCGGATCGCCCGCGAGCTCAGCCGGCACAAGCCGGTCGTGGCGCTCAAGAGCGGGCGGGAGGCCGCCCACAGCGACATCGGCGCCCTGTTCAGCAGCGCCGGGGTGATACGCGTCGACACCTTGAGCCAGCTGTTCGACACGACCCAGCTGCTGGCCTGCCAACCGCTGCCGGCCGGCCGGCGGGTCGGCATCGTCGGGACCTCCAGCGCGCTCGCGGCGCTCGCCGCCGACGCCTGCCGTACCTACGGGCTCGACGTGCCGGCGCTGTCCGCCTCGACCTGCGCCGGCCTCGCCACGCTGGTCGGCCATCGGTACGCCACGAACCCCGTCGATCTCGGGCCGCTGGCCGATCCGGACCGGTTCGACGCCGCGCTGCGCGCGGTCGCGACCTCCGGGGACGTCGACGCGATCATCACCCTGGTCACCCCGCACGCGCAGGTCGACCGGCTGGCGAGCTCGGTGCGCGCGGTGGCCGTCGAGAGCGGCCTGCCGCTGCTCACCTCCTTTCTCGGGCAGGATGGGATCCCCGCCCAGCTGGCTGTCCGGGACGGCTCGGGTACCCCGGGCCCGGGGTCGGTGCCCTCCTACGCCTCGCCGGAGTCGGCCGCGCTCGCGCTGTCCCGCGCGGCCGACCATGCCGCCTGGCGGGCCCGGGACCAGGGCAGCGTCCCCGTGCTGGCCGGCATCGACCTGGACCGCGCCCGCGCCGAGGCCGAGCGCTACCCGAAGGACGGGGCGTGGCTGCCCGATGCCGCCGTCACGACCCTGCTGGCCGGGGTCGGCCTGCGCGCCTGGCCGAGCCGGCGGGTCGGCGACCAGGCCGAGGCCCTCGCCGCGGCGGAGGCGTTCGGGTGGCCGGTGGCGCTGAAGATCGCCGATGAACGGTTCCGCAGCCGGCTCGACGTCGGCGCCGTCCAGCTCGGAGTCGACGATGCGGCCGGGCTCACGCAGGCCTGGCAGGCCATCCGCGCCGCCGTCGGGCCGGGCGACATGCTCGTGCAGCCGATGGCCCCGGCCGGGGTCTCGACCGTGGTGCGGCTGCGGCAGGATCCCATCGTCGGTCCGCTGCTCTCACTGCGCCTGGGCGGGGTCGTCGCGGACCTGCTCGTCGACCCGCTCTCCCGCACGCTGCCGCTGACCGACCGGGACGCGGCCGAGCTCATCCAGGAGATCCGTGGCAGTGTGCTGCTGCTCGGCGGCTCCGGGGCGCCCGCCGCCGACACCGACGCCCTGGCCGACCTGCTGCACCGCGTCGCCCGGCTCAGGGAGGAACTGCCGGCCATCGCCGAGATCCTGCTCGATCCGGTGCTTGTCGGCCGCCGCGGCGTCGTGCTGCTGCACGCCGGCATCCGCCTGCTCCCGCCCGAGACCGAGCCACGGACACTGCCACGGACGCTGCCGCGCGCGCTCGCCGCCGGCGGTTGAGCCCGCTCCTCGGGCGCGGGGGGACTCCTCGCCCGGGAACTGTACGGTCGAGGAGTCAACACCGGCACGGACCCAGCCGGCACGGACCCAGCCGGTACCCGATCCAGCGGATTCGAGGACATGGATGACCGCCCGACAGAGGATCGCGTTCCAGGGCGAGCGGGGAGCCAACTCCCACATCGCCTGCCGGGACGTCTATCCGGACTACGACGCGGTCCCTTACCAGACCTTCGACGAGTGCTTCTCCGCGCTGGAGGAGGGTGAGGTGGACCTGGCGATGATCCCGGTGGAGAACTCCACCGCGGGTCGGGTCGCCGACATCCACCATCTGCTCCCCCGCCCCGGGGCGCACATCATCGGCGAGTACTTCCTGCCGATCCGTCACCAGCTGCTCGGCCTGCCCGGGGTGACCCTCGACGAGGTGAAGACGGTGCACAGCCATCCCCAGGCGCTGGCCCAGTGCCGGGAGGCGTTGCGCACGCTGGGTCTGACGGCGGTCGCCCACGCCGACACCGCCGGGGCCGCCCGGGAGATCGCCGAGGCGGGCGATCCGGCCAGGGCCGCGATCGCCTCCCGGCTCGCCGCCGAGGCGTACGGGCTGCAGATCCTCCAGGCCGATCTCGAGGACACGGAGCACAACACGACGCGGTTCCTCATTCTGTCCGGCGAGAACCTGCGCGCGGCCGCCGGTGTCGGCCCGATCGTCACGACGTTCTTCTTCAAGGTGCACAACCGGCCCGCCGCGCTCTACAAGGCCCTCGGCGGCTTTGCCACGAACGGGGTCAACATGACCCGCCTGGAGAGCTACATGGTGGGCGGGGGCTTCGTCGCCACCCAGTTCCTCGCCGACATCGAGGGCAGCCCGGAGGAGCCGGCCGTCGCCCGCGCCTTCGAGGAGCTGTCCTTCTACGCCGACCACCGCATCCTCGGCGTCTACCGGGCGAGCCGGTACCGGGAACAGATCAGCACCGGTTCCGGGGCCTGATCGGCCGCCGGTGGAACGCGCCCCGGCAGAAGCCCGGTAGAAAAGGACCAGCCGCTGCCCGGCTGACCCCCGATGCCCGCCGGTCCAGATCTCACCGCGCCGCGGTGGCCTCACCCGGCGGCGTCGGCGAGATTGGGCAGCCCCGACACCGCTGGAGCCCATCGCGGGACGGCCTACCCACAGCACTGGTTGCAAGCACCTGCAGCCACAGAGATACGATCCAAGATCTTTGGACTGTGCCGGTCCGGTTCCGGGCCCGGCCGCGCATCGGGGGAGGGCCCATTGGACGATGAGCGCTGGACGCAGTGCACACCGTCCGAGTACGCCTGGGAGCGTGCGGCCCTGTCCTATCTCAAGGCGCAGCTACCAACCGGGGATCCCTACCGGGCTTGGGCGAACGCCGAGTTTCTCGGGTCCGACGGTTCCGTCAACGAGGTCGACCTGCTTCTCGTCCTGCCGGCGGGCATCGTCGTGCTGGAGATCAAGTCCTGGTCCGGTGTCCTCGTGGGAGACGCGGGCACCTGGCGTCAGAGCCACCGCGCCCCGGTCGACAACCCCGTCATCGGAGCAAACCGCAAGGCCCGCAAACTGAAGTCGCTGCTGGTTTCCCGGCCGGCGATGCGGGGCCGACGGGTGCCATGGGTGGAGGGCGCGGTATTCCTGAGCGACGCGCGGCTGGAGATCCGCCTTGTCCCAGAAGGCCGGGCGCACGTCTTCGGACGGCATGACCAGACCCAGCTGCCAAGTTTCCTGGACTTCGCGCGGCAGCCCGGCCGGGTGGACGGCGAGCTCAGCAATGCCCTGGCCCGGGCCGTCGACCAGGCCGGGATCCGCCCGTCCCAGCGGGCGCGGACCGTCGGCAGCCTTCGCCTGGAGCTGCCCGCCTTCCAGGAGGGCGTCGGCTGGCAGGACTTCCTCGCCCGCAACCAGCGGTTTCCCGACGACCGGCCGCGGCGGGTGCGGATCTATCTGGCCAGTGGTGTGGAGTCGGTGCACCAGCGTGACCAGCTCGTGCGGGCCGCCGAGCGGGAGTACCTCGCACTACGCGGCATCGACTATCCGGGGATCGCGGCGCCGATCGACTTCGTCGAGCACGATCTGGGCCCCGCGCTCGTCTTTCCCCACGATCCCGAGCCGATCCGGCTGGACCATTTCCTCCAAGAACACGAACGCGAGCTGTCCTTCGACGATCGGTTGGCACTGCTGCGCGTCCTTGCCGAGACCATGGCGTACGCCCACCGGCGGGTGCTGACGCACCGGGGCCTGAGCCCGCGATGCGTCTGGGTTCGGCGCCGGTCCGACCGCTTCGCCCTCCAGATCACGGACTGGCAAACGGCCTCCCGCGGCTCCGAATCGACGTCAGGGATACCGAGCACCACCGGCCCGGCCACGTCGACGGGGGGCTACGTCGAACTGGCCGACGACGCCGCCGCGGCCTACTTCGCACCCGAGTGGAGCTGGGGCACGGCGAAGGGGGTCGCCCTCGACGTCTTCGGGGTCGGCGCCATCGCCTACCGGATCTTCACCGGGAAACCCCCCGCGGCCTCATCCGGGGAGCTCAGCCGACGCCTGTCCGAACACAACCGACTGTTACTCGCCGAACAGGTTGATGCCGTCTCCGAGGAGCTCAACGAGCTCGTCGCCCGGGCGACCGAGGCCGACCCGGAGCAACGCACCCGGGACATGGCCGCGTTCCTGCTCGATCTCGACCTGGTTCGGGAACGGCTGGCCGCCATCGCGGAGGAGGCACCGGTTGTCGTTGATCCCCTGGAGACCGAGGCCGGCGCCGAACTGGAGGGCGGATTTTCGGTCCTCGGCCGGCTGGGCCGCGGCTCGACGGCGCTCGCTCTGCTCGTCGAGCGGGACGGCGGGCGCGCGGTTCTCAAGGTGTCGTTGGACCGAGACAGGGATCCGCGGTTGGTCGCCGAGGCCGAGACGCTGCGCACCCTCAGCGAGCATCCCGGTGTCGTGCAGCTACTGAGCAACGGCGTGATCGACGTCGGCCCACGCCGAGCCCTGTTGATCACTTCAGCCGGGGAACGCACCCTCGCCCAGGAGCTACGCGAGCGAGGCCGACTACAACCGGAATGGCTCCAGGGGTGGGGCGACGACCTGCTGGAGATCGTCCAGCATCTACAGCGGGCCGGGCTGGCGCATCGCGACATCAAGCCGGACAACCTCGGCGTCGCCGAACGTGGCGGCAGGGGCAAGAAGCGGCAGCTCGTCCTGTTCGACTTCTCCCTGGCGAAGGAGCCGTTGGAGGCCATCGAAGCCGGCACCCGCCCGTACCTCGACCCGTTCCTCGGCCGCGGCGAGCGCCGCCGATGGGATCAGGCTGCCGAGCGATACGCCGCGGCGGTGACGCTCTACGAGATGGCGACCGCACGCCGGCCCGAGTACGGAACCCATGGCGGGCATCCGAGTTTCGTCGACGCCGACGTGGCGATCGAACCCGAGCTGTTCGACCGGTCGTACGCGACCGGTCTCACCGAGTTCTTCCGCCGAGCGCTGCACCGGGACGTCAGACAGCGCTTCGACACCGCGGAGGACATGCGCCGCGCCTGGAACGCGATCCTGGCCGAACCGGCCAGCGTGGTCCCGCAGCCGCCCTCCGCGCGCATCAGCCGGGACACGCCCATCGGCGCCGCCGGTCTGTCCCGCCCGGTGCTGTCGGTGTTCGAACGGCTGTCGATCGATACGGTGGGCGGCGCGCTCGACCTGTCGCCCGCCCAGGTCGTCTGGCTGCCCGGCATCGGTACGAAGACCCGCCAGCAGTTGCGTGCGGACCTGGACCGGCTGGCCGGCCAGGTCACCTCCTCCCCGGCCGAGCGGCCCACCGAGCCGACGCTCCTCGACCGCGTCGCCGCCGGGCTCATCCCCCGCGCGACCGACCGGGCCGTCGCCGAAGCCCTGCTCGGCCTCGGCGAGCAGGGCGGCAACGCATGGACGAGCGTGCGCGACGCGGCCAAGGCCCTTGACCGCGAGCAACGTACCGTCCGGCAGGCGGTAGCCAGGTTCGAGCGGCATTGGCTGGCCCTCGACGGGATGCGAGAGCTGCGGGACACCATCGTCAAGGTCGTCGAGTCGGTCGGTGGGGTCGCCTCCGCCCGGCACTGCGCGGCGGCCCTGCTCGACTTTCAGGGCAGCACGGTGGAGGAACCGCTGCGCTCCCGGCTCGCCGAGGCCGTCGTACGCGCGGCGATCGATGCCGAGCTGGCCGACGACTCCCCCCGCGACGACACCACCCACGACACCACCGGCGGTTCCGAGATGGGTGGCGATCCACGGCTGGTGTACAGCCGAGAGCCCAACGGCATCCTCGTCGCCGCCGGCCCCGCGCGCGCCGGGGACGGGCCCTCCACCGCCGATCGGTTGGACTGGGCCTCCCGGCTCGGCGGCGCGGCCGACGACCTCGCCGGCGCGGACCCGCTGCCGGCTCCGGCTCGGGTCATCGAGACGTTGCGCGCCGTCCGCGCCCCCGGCGACACCGACCCCTCCCTGATCTTCCCCGAACGGCTCCTCGACGTCGCCATGATCGCCTCCGAGAACGCCGCGGTGACGCCGCGCCTGGAGGTCTACCCGCGAGGCCTCGACGCGGGACGGGCGCTGCGGCTGGCCGCCGGGGCGCTGTACGGCCGCACGGAGCTGACCCCCGAGCAGGTGGCCGAGCGGATCATCGTGCGGTTCCCGCACGCGGGCGCGCTGCCCGGCCGTCCCGAGCTGGACGCCCTGCTCGACGCGGCCGGGGTGCCGCTGTGCTGGGACGACGAGAAAAAGCGGTACGTGACCCGCCGCATCGAGGTGACCGGGCTCACCTCCCTGGTCACCTCCCGTGGAACCAGGCCGCGCTGGAGTACCGGCGCGGGCGC
Source organism: Frankia sp. CoBUL1 (assembly GCF_978021245.1). NCBI lineage: Bacteria > Bacillati > Actinomycetota > Actinomycetes > Frankiales > Frankiaceae > Frankia > Frankia sp. CoBUL1. The sequence goes on along the minus strand of NZ_CDXDOS010000056.1, from coordinate 1,777 downwards.
CGCCTGGACGCCAATGGGATGGCGCCGGGTCTCCGACGAGGTGCTGGCCGCGGATGACCGGCTCACCCGTTCGCTGGTGGACGGCGGCTGGCTGGTGCTGTCGGTGCCGCCGCGGCGACTCGCCCGGGCCGAACGCTGCCTGGCCGCGCAGGATGTCACCGTTGTCGACGCGGAACAAGCCCTGCTCGCGGGGATGCGGGAGTTCTGCGCCCAGCACCCGGTGCAGTGGTCGATCGTCCTGGAGGCCGACGCCGCCGACCGATCGTCGCGCGACTGGGCCAACCTCTCAAGGGTCGCGCAGGCCGGGCTCGCCGGTGTGCGGGCCTCGATCGAGGCCGCGGGGCCGGCGGTGCTGATCACGAATGCGGGGGTGGTCGCCCGGTACGATCCGGCGCTGGTGGTACTGGATGAGCTGCGCGCATCGGTGCGGATGGCGACCGAGACATCACCGGTGCGTACGGTGTGGCTGCTCGTACCCTGGGCCGACGTGGACAAACAACCGTTGTTGGATGGTGGCGCTCCCGTGCCCCAGTTCGGCAACCAGGGCCTGGCGCTGTCCGAGGAGTGGATTGTCCGGCACGAGTCTCGGCTCGCCGACGGCGCTGAGGGAGGAGCAGCGTGATCGAGGCGAGACGCCTGTTGGCCGATCTCCAGCGGCAGGTCCGCGGCCTGGAGGCGGACCTGCGCGCGCGGGCCCGGTCGGACCGGGACGTCGACGATCGGCTGCACAAGCGGTACCAGGAGGCGAAGACCGGCTGTCGCACCGGCGTCGGCTACGAGACGTGGCTCGACCAGCAGCTCACCCAGGTGGCGGTCGGTTGGGTGCTGGCCTGCGTGTTCACCCGATTCTGCGAGGACAACGCGCTGCTGGGACGTCCGATGCTGGCCGGCCCGGTCCGCCCCGAGCAGGAGGCCGACGAGACAGGCGAGGCCAGGGAACGGGTCGACGGGGTGGCCGAGGCCCGGGAATGGCAGACTTTCTACTTCCAGGCGGAGGACCACAAGAATGACTCCGACCTGGACTACCTGCGGGCGGCGGTCGCCCGGCTGGAGGCGTACGACGCAACCCGGGATCTGGTCAACCGGCACAACCCGCTGCACCTGGTGGACATCTCACCGGACGCGGCGACCGGCCTGCTGGAGTTCTGGCGGCGGATCGACCCGGAAACCGGCGCTCTCGTCCACGACTTCTCCGATCCGGCGTCCTCCACCCGCTTCCTCGGCGATCTGTACCAGGATCTTTCCGAACAGGCACGTAAGGACTACGCGCTGCTCCAGACCCCCGAGTTCGTCGAGGAGTTCATCCTCGGCCGGACCCTTGCCCCGGCGATCGACGAGTTCGGCCTCGCCGAGGTTCGGATGATCGACCCGGCCTGCGGCTCCGGGCACTTCCTGCTCGGCGCCTTCGACCTCCTGCTCGACCGGTGGCAGAAGCAGGAACATGGGATTGACGTCAAGGTCCACGTGGAGCGCGTACTCGGCCAGGTCCACGGTGTCGACATCAACCCGTTCGCGGCGGCGATCGCCCGGTTCCGCCTCGTCATCGCCGCACTGGCCGTCTGCGGGATCACCCGGCTCGTCGACGCCCCCGCCTGGCGCATCCGCATCGCCATCGGTGACTCCCTGCTGTGGGGCACCGAGGATCAGCAGGACGAAATCGACGGCGTCGCCACCCACGCCCTGACGGGTTCCACCGGTGAGGGTGAGTTCACCTACGAGTACGAGGACGCTCGCGAGCTGAAGGAGATCCTGGAAGCCCGGGCGGGGTCAAACGGTC
>NZ_CDXDOS010000055.1:0-17293 GCF_978021245.1 Frankia sp. CoBUL1 | reverse complement strand
TCCGACGTCGCCGGCGCCGGCCGGCGAGCCGACCGGACGCAGGCTCTGGTCGAGACGCTGGCCTCGCGCCGGCGGACGAATATGTTGATCGGCACGCTCGACCGACTGCGCAGACCCGCCACCGGGTGGCGTGCGGCCGGCCGCGTGACCCCCTGACTCCGGGTCGACCGGGTCTCCTGCCGAACCGCTCAGTACCGTTTCGACACCGCATCCCTTCGATCCCGATGGCCACCGACCGGACCGGTTCGCCTGCCGGGCGCCGGGGCGCCGCCGGAGAATCAGAGGAATTCATGATGAGTACGGCGGCGACATCCAGCGGTGCCGAATCCAGCGGTGCCGAATCCAGTTCCCCACCGTCCCCGTCGGCGCTACGCCGGGCGCTGCGCCGGGCCCGGGACGGCGCCACGCTCGACGTGGTGGAGGCCAGCATTCTGCTGGCCGCGCGCGGCGATGACCTCGCGGACCTGTGCCGCTCGGCGGCCCGGGTCCGCGACGCGGGTCTGGCGTCGATCGGGCGGCCGGGTGTCGTCACCTACTCGCCGAAGGTGTTCATCCCGTTGACTCGGTTGTGCCGGGACCGCTGCCACTACTGCACCTTCGCCACAGTGCCGCACCGGTTGCCCGCCCCCTACCTCACGGTGGACGAGGTGCTCGGCATCGCCCGGGCGGGCGCCGCGGCGGGCTGCGCCGAGGCGCTGTTCACGCTTGGTGATCGTCCCGAGGATCGGTGGCCGGTGGCCCGGGAATGGCTCGACGCCCACGGCTACGACTCGACGCTGGGTTACCTGCGTGCCGTCGCGATCGCCGTGCTGGAGGAGACCGGTCTGCTTCCGCACCTCAACCCGGGTGTGCTGAGCTGGGTGGAACTCGCCCGGCTCAAGCCGGTGGCCCCGTCGATGGGGATGATGCTGGAGACGACCGCGACCCGCCTGTGGTCGGAGCCGGGCGGGGCGCACTACGGATCACCCGACAAGGACCCGGCCGTCCGCCTGCGGGTCCTCACCGACGCCGGGCGGCTGTCGATCCCGTTCACGACCGGCCTGCTGCTCGGCATCGGGGAGACCCGGACGGAGCGGGCAGAGACGATCTTCGAGCTTCGAGGTCTGGCCCGCCGCTATGGGTCGATCCAGGAGGTGATCGTCCAGAATTTCCGCGCCAAGGACGACACCGCGATGCGCTCCGCGCCCGACGTCGGTGCCGAGGAGTTGGCCGCGGCCGTTGCGGTCACCCGGCTGGTGCTGGGCCCCACGATGCGGGTGCAGGCTCCGCCGAACCTCGTTGACACCGTGGAGTGCGCCCTGCTGCTTTCGGCCGGCATCGACGACTGGGGCGGCGTCTCCCCGGTCACCCCCGACCACGTCAACCCCGAGCGGCCCTGGCCGGACCTGGACGTCCTGGGGGCCGTGACGGCGCAGGCCGGGTTCACGCTGCGGCCCCGGCTCACCGTCTACCCCTCCCATCTCGGTGAACCGTGGATCGACCCGCGCCTGGCCGGACACGTCGGGGCGTTGGCCGGCGTGGACGGCCTGCTCGCCGACGGCGTGCTCCCGGCCGGCCGCCCCTGGCAGGAGCCCGACGGCGGACTCGCTGATACCGGCCGCACCGATCTGCACGCCGCGGTCGACACGGTCGGGCGCCGCAGCGAGAAACGGGCGGACTTCGACACGGTCTACGGTGACTGGGAGTCGCTTCGGGCACAGGTCAGCGCGGCCGGGACGGGGGCCGACGGAGTCGTCGGCACGGGCAGCCGGGCCATCGCGAGCCGGGCCGGCGCGGCTGCCGGTGCCGGTGCCATGCGGCGGATCGACCCCGACACGCTCGCCGCCCTGCGCCACGCCGGGTCCGATCCGGCCGGGATCACCGACGCCGAGGCGCTGACCCTGTTCGGCGCGGACGGCGCCGCCCTGGAGGAGCTCTGCGCGCTCGCGGACGGATTGCGCCGCGACGTCGTGGGCGAGGACGTCACCTACGTCGTCAACCGCAATATCAACTTCACCAATGTCTGCTACACCGGATGCCGATTCTGCGCGTTCGCGCAACGCCGTGGGGACGCCGACGCCTACACGCTGTCCCTGGACGAGGTGGGCAGCCGGGCAGCGCAGGCCTGGGCGGTCGGCGCGACCGAGGTCTGCGTCCAGGGCGGGATCCATCCCGATCTACCGGGCGCCGCGTACTTCGATCTTGCCCGTGAGATCAAGCGGCAGGCGCCGGGGTTGCATCTGCACGCCTACTCGCCGATGGAGGTTCTCAACGGCGTCACCCGCACCGGCCTGTCGATCGGCGACTGGCTCACCGCGGCCCGTGAGGCCGGCGTCGACACGATCCCCGGCACCGCGGCGGAGATCCTCGACGACGATGTCCGTTGGGTGCTGACGAAGGGCAAGCTGCCCGCGGCGAGCTGGGTCGAGGTGGTGACCACCGCGCACCGGGTCGGCCTGCGCTCCTCGGCCACGATGATGTACGGGCACGTGGACACCCCCGCACACTGGGTGGCCCATCTGCGCCTGCTACGGCGCATCCAGGACTCCACCGGCGGCTTCACCGAGTTCGTGGCCCTCCCCTTCGTCCATCACAGCTCGCCGATCTACCTGGCCGGTGTCGCCCGTCCCGGCCCCACCCGTCAGGAGAACCGGGCTGTGCACGCAATGGCGCGCATTCTGCTGCACGGTTCGATCGACAACATCCAGTGCTCCTGGGTCAAGCTCGGGGTGGAGGGCTGTCGGGCCGTGCTCACCGGTGGGGCGAACGACATCGGCGGCACGCTGATGGAGGAGACGATCAGTCGGATGGCCGGCTCGCAGCACGGCTCGCGGCGCTCCGTGGCCGAACTTGAGGAGGTGGCCGCGGGGGCGGGTCGTCCCGCTCGGCAACGCACCACCACGTATGGCCGGATCCCTGACGAGCGCTTTCGCGCTGCCCGGGGCCGCACCGTCCGGGCCATGCTGCCGGTGGTGTCCTGACACCCGCCAAGTTCTGATCACTAAAAACTACTCTCCGTAGTCGAATAGGCTGGGGTTGCCGGGTCTGGCGGCTGATCGGTATGCGCCTGCGGCGGTTGCCCGAGCTCAGACCTGCCCTTTTAGGGGTTTATGCCCTTTAGATCTAGGCGGGATAATGCCGTTGCCGCGACCCATCTGATCGCGCAGAGTGACGGAAAGGAAGGTTGCGTGGACCCTCGGCGACAGGCTGTAGTGACTGTGAGCTATGGTCTCATCGCTGGTTGTAGAAGATGTTGCGACGGTGGGGTTGACGCGATCGAGTCTGGAGCGTGTAATTACCGGCGTGTCATTCCCCCCGCTGGCGGGGTTCGTGCGGTAGTGCGTCGCCTGACCGGTGCGGAAACTAGTCACCTGCGCGCCGGCGCCCAGGGGTGGCCGACCGCACCGCGACGGGTCTGGAGGAGTCCACATGGAGCACGCCGACGCGGGCGTCCACACTGTCCTCGCGGACGTCGAGCGTCCCGCTGAGCATGACCCGTTCGCTGATCACCCTGAGCGGGTGCTCACCGAACGGCACACCCGGGCCACATCCGAAACGGTCCCGCGGGCGCGGGTGCCGGCCACGGCCGCTCCCGTCCTCCCCGAGTTGACCGGTCGGTCCGTCGCCGAGGACACCGACCTCGTCGAGGACATCCAGGACGACTCCGTCGAGGACATCGACGATGTCGACGAGGCCGATGTCGACGAGGCCGACGAGGCGGAGACCGAGGACTTGGAGGATCTTGGTGGATCGGCCGGGAGGTCCGCCCTCGCCCAGGTGATCGATCTGGGGATGGGGGACCTTCTCGGCGAGGCGATGGAGTGGCAGGAACGTGCGCTGTGCGCGCAGACCGATCCCGAGGCGTTCTTCCCGGAGAAGGGCGGCTCGACCCGCGAGGCCAAGCGCATCTGCTCGGGCTGTGAGGTCCGGGCCGAGTGCCTGGAGTACGCGCTGGAGAACGACGAGCGGTTCGGGATCTGGGGCGGCATGTCCGAGCGGGAGAGACGCAAGCAGCGACGCCGAGCGGTCTGAGCCCGACCGGTGACCGGCGGTCGGCGCATGACGGGCGATCCGGGCAGGTCACAGGCGGCCACGGTCGCCGCGGTGACCGTGGCCGATGATGCGGGGCCGCCGGTCGTCGCGGTCTGCGTGCTCGGTCGAGGGCGTGGTGGACCCGACGTCGCCGCCCAGGTCCGGGCCGCCCTGCGTGCCCAGACCAGACCGCCGGACCGGGTCGTCGAGGTGCGGCTCGGTGGCGGGGGATGCGTTCCCCGGCAACGCGCGTCTCCCCTGGACGGGGACAGTCGCCTCCCGTCCGCCGACCATCCCGTCGACCCGGGCACCGACGGCGCGGATGCTCAGGCCGGTGACCCGGTCGCCGAGCCCCTTGTCGTAGAGGTGCCGTCCGCCACACCGTTCGGCGCCGCCGTAGCCGTGGGGCTGGCTCGGCTGGGGAACCCACCGGAGCACGGGTTCGTCTGGCTCCTCGACGACACCGCGATCCCCGCCCCGGGCGCATTGCACACCCTGCTGGCCTACGCCCGGCTGGACCGGGGCGCCGCCGTCCTCGGCCCCAAACTGCTCGCCCGCGCTCCGGAATCCGCCCCGCCCGCCGAAGCGGGCGGTTCTGCTGGATCGACAGGTGCGCGGTCCCGGCCGGTGACGAGACCCCGGGTGGTCGAAGCCGGGGTGAGCGTTGACCGGGCCGGGCAACGGCATCCCGGAATTCGCCCGGACCATGATGATCATGTCCAGTGTGACGGGGTACGTGACGTCCTCGCCGTCGCGTGTTCGGGTATGCTCGTGCGGGCGGTGGTCTGGCGACTGCTGGGTGGACTCGACCCCGAGCTCGATGGTGGTCATGACATCGATCTCGGCTGGCGGGTGGCCCGTGCCGGCCTACGGGTCGTCGTCGTCCCGTCGGCCACGGTGACCGTGACCTCGGCCTCAGCCTTTTCCGGGGGGCCGGCCTTCCCCAGGGCATCGGCCGACCGTGCGGGGGCTCTACGGGTCCGGCTGGCGAACACGGCGACGGTGCTGTTTCCGGCGATGGTGGTCGCCCTGCTCGTCGGAACGGTCGTGCGCACCCTCGGCCTGCCCCTGCGCGGCCGACCCCGGGCGGCGCTCGCCGAGCTCACGCTCGCCGGTACCGTGCTGGGGCGGCCACGGCAGCTGCGCCGGATGCGTCGGCGCGCCGCCCGCACGTGGGCGGTGCCGCATCGGGCCGTCCGCCCGTTGTTCCCGGCCCGCCTGCCGTGGCGGCGCGGAGCCGGCGCCGATGATCTCCTTGATCGGGCCGGAGCCGCCGAAGACGTCGCCGACACCACCTTGGTGGTCACCGGGCCCAGGCCGGATGTGCACCCGCGCCGGCAGGCCTGGCCGCCGACGACCCTGGCGGCCCTGCTGGGTGCCGTCGGGCTCCTGGCCATGCGGGGGATGCCGGCGGACATGCTCGGCGGGGGCCTGCCGCTCCCGGCCGGCAGCCGGAACCTGTGGTCGGCCGTGTGGTCTGGATGGGCGGGGGCGCCCGATGAACCTCTGAGTGGTCCTGGGCCGGCACCCCCTTTCACCGCGCTGCTCGCCGCGGCAGCCACTCTGCTGGGGGGGAGGCCGGCGCCGGCTGCTTGGATCCTGCTGGCGGCAGGCCCGGCGCTCGCGGGCCTGAGTGCCTACCGGGCCCTCGCCCGGCTGGGACCACATCCGGTCGCCCGGTTCGGGCTCGCCGCCGGCTACGGGTTGAACCCGGTGATGACCGGGTCGGTCCTCGCCTGCCGCACCGACACCGTGGGCGCGGTGATCGGCCTTCCCCTGGTGCTCGCCGCCGCCGCCGACGCGGTCCTGCGGGACCGGCGGGACGGCTCCGGCTTTGGCGTCGGTGGGGCGCCGGGCCGGCAGGTGTGGACGCTCGCGATCTGTCTGGTTGGGTTCATCGCCTGCGCCCCGTCGACGCTGGCCATCGCCTGGGCGGGCCTGGTCGTCGTCGCGTTCCTGACCGCGTGGTCCAGGCTGCCCGGGATGATCGTCGCTCTGCTCGCGACGATCATCCCGGTGCTTCCGGACCTGCGGGTGGATCCCGTCGCCGTCCTCACCGAATCGGCGATCACCCTGGCCCGGTTGCCCCAGTACTCCCTGGCCCTGCTGGCCGGTGCGGACAGCGGACCCAGGGCCGATGTGGCCGGCTTCGTCGGTGGATGTCTGGCCTGGTGGTTGTTCGGCCGCCTCGCGGGCCGGGAGCGGGGCCGCCGGCGGCGCACGGCCGTGCTGGTGGTCCTTCCCGTGACGCTGTTCCTCCTCGTCGGGCCGCTGATCCTTGCCGCCCGGTTCCTGGCCGTGGACGTGGCCCGGCCCGACGACACCACAGGGGCGAACCCGGCCGGCGTCGAGGGGTCCGCCCTCGCCCACGCGGTCGCGGCCGTGACCCGCGCCGCCGGGCCGGGTGCCCGCGTCCTCGTCCTGCACCAACCGGCCTCGGCCAGAACGATCCGGTACACCCTGGCCTCCGCGTCCGGGCCGACGTTTCCCGAGGCCGGCGCCCGCACCCCGCGGCGGTCCGGCCGGTTCCTTGCCGACATGGTCGCGGACCTCGCCACCAGCGGTGGCCGGGCAGCCGGCTGGCTCCCGCTTCTGGGCGTGACATCGGTTGCTGTACCTACGGTCGACTCGGCCTCTCAGCTCGTCGCCCGACTGGACGCGACGCCGTCCTTGATCCGGGATCGTCCCCGCCCGGGGGCGATCCTCTGGCGCCCCGCCGTTGCGGCCCGTGGTGCGACGGCCTTGGGAGAGCCCGGTGGGACCGGTGCGCCGCGACCGGACGCGTCCGGGTGGGCGGGCGGACCCCTGGCCTGGGTGATGGAGTCCGATCGGGCCGATCGCCGTGAGCCGGTGGCGCGGCACTCCGCTCCCGCGGCGACGAGGCCGACAACCCGCCCGATCGGTACGGCGCCGGGTGTTCTTCCCCTCCTCTCGGCGCCGCTGCCGCCAGCGCCCTCCTCGGTACGTCGGTTGGCCTCCGGCGAGCGGTTGCCCGCCCTCGCCGCCCGGTCCGGCCCGGCACGCTGCCTGGTGCTCGCCGTACCGGCGGATGCCGGATGGCACGCGTGGCTGGAAGGCCGGCCGCTGGCTCCGTTCCGGGCGTGGGGCTGGGCAGCCGGATTCCAACTGCCGCCCGACGGCGGTCGGCTCCGCATCGACCACGACCGGACTTCACCCCACCGGGCAGTGGTGGGCCAGGCTGCGGCACTCGCCGCGCTCGTCCTGCTGGGAATCCCGGTCCTGCTGGGAATCCCGGTCATGCGGTCGCGGCGGATGGCTCCCCCGGCTGCGACGCAGCCGGGGCGGGTCGGGAAGGTCGAACGGCCGTCATACCAGCGGCCGTCATACCAGCGGCCGTCATACCAGCGGCCGTCATACCAGCGGCCGTCGTGTCACGTCGTGGTCGTTTCGCGGACGGTCGTTTCGCGGACGGTGCTGCCGCTGGCGGTCCTCGGACTGCTCGGGCTGACCGGGGCGTTCCTCGCCGGCACCGGCACCGGCACCGGCACCAGCACCGGCACCGGCACCAGCGGCACCAGCACCGGTGCCGGGAAGGGACGGATCTGGCCGCTGTCAGGCGCCATGCTGGCCTGCCCGGACCTGACGCTGGTGGCACCCGATCCGGACGGGCCGGGCGGGCGGGCCCGTTCGCTCGGCCTGGACGTGGCCGCCGGCGGTGGACCAACGGGCCGGGTGCGGGTGCCCACGGTGGGGCCCGAGGTGCCAACCAAGGGGCTTGGACTACGGATGGACGCCCGTGGTCGACGTCACCTGGATCTTCCGCGGCCCTCGGAGAGCAGCGCCGTCACCGGCGTGGCGGGCGGCCGTGGATCGATCCTGGTGACCGCCCAGGGTGCGTCCGCCGGGGGACTGTCGGCCACCGTGACGGCCCGGGACAAAGACGGCGTCGGGTCAATGGACGGCGTCGGGCCGATTCAGGCGCGTTGCGAGCCGTCCCGGGCCCGGGTCTGGTTCACCGGACCATCGACCGTGGCCGGTCGGGATCCGGTGGTGATCTGGTCGAATCTGGCAGATGAACCGGCCCGGATCAACGTGCGGGTGCTTTCCGACGGACCGGCGACGTCGCCGCAGGACATCACCGTGCCCCCGGACCACGCGGTGATCCGGCGACTCGCCTCCCTCGCACCGGAGGCCACCGCGACCGCGCTCGACGTCCAGGTGCGCTCCGGCCGGGTTCTCACCTGGGTCGCGGACCGGCCCAGCGCGGGGCGTACGGACTCGGTGCCGGGGACGGACCGGGCGGGGCGCGCGGATCCGGTGAGCCTTGTCCCGAGCACCTCCGCCCCGGCCCGGCGTCTCCTGCTTGGCGGGGTCGTCGTCCCGGCGGGGTCCGCGTCCTCGACGGCGCACCTGGTGCTCGCCGCACCGTTGCGGGAGGCCACGGTGCGCATCACGGTCCTCACGGGTACGGGTCGGCACACGCCGATCGGTCTGGAGGCCGTCGTCGTGCCCGCCACGGGTGCGATCACCACGCCCGTGCCGCTGCCGGCGGGCGCCGCCTCGGCGGTCCTGGTCGAATCGGCCGATGACGCACCGGTGCTCGCCGGACTGGCCGCACCGTCGGGCCGGGCGGGAGAGCGGTCGACCGGCTCGGACGGCGGATCCACCTGGGTCGGCGCCACCAGCCTTGATCCTCCGCTCGACCCACGCGGGCTCGACGCGTACGGCCAGGCGGTCGGCCTCTCCGGGCCGCCGGGGCTGGCCGCCGGGGCGGGATCCGCGCCGGACGCGGTCGTCTCCCTCCCACCGGTACCGCCCGGCGCGACCGGCGTCGTCGTGCTCGCCGCTCCGGCGGGAGCGGTCACGGCGTGGATCGACGGCGAGCTGGTACGGGTACGGCCAGGCACCGTCGCGACCGCCCGCATGCCGATCGGACGGGCCGGTGGACGGCTTGTCGCGGTCGGCGGCCCGCTGGAGGCCACCGCCGTGATCGGCCCTCCCCCCGGTACGCCGGGGGAGGGCCGGGTATCCGGGGATCCGCCCCGCGGGCCTACCCCCTCCGGCTCCTCCGGCTCCACCGGCTCCGCGTCGTCGACCGCCGCGTCGTTGACCTTCGGGATGCCCAGGCCCGTGATGCCGCGGAGCATCTCCACCGTCGTTTCGTTGTGGGGGGCGCCGAGGCTCCTCGACGCTCCGGTCTCCATCGAGGATCCCACCGTCCTGTATCAGCGCGGCTAGGCCCGTGTCCGCCGACCCTCGACCTTCGCCTCGTGGCGGGCCGGGCACCGGTCGGCGTCCTCCCAGGACGTGCGGGAGGTTCGTGACGCTTCCGGTCTTCCGGGCCGTCAGCACCCCGCCCTGTCGGTGGCGTCGCCCGTCAGCGGCCGGAAGCGGCGAGAAAGACCCGACCGGTGCCGGTGAGGGTCAACGCGGCGGATCCGGCCAGCAGGGCGGACCGGCCCCCGCGCAACTCCACCGGGGCGACGGTCGTCCCGTCGTCGGCGGTGCCGGTCACCCGGACCGCACCCTCGATGGCCAGCAGCACCATGGGCCGTCCCACGTCCAGGGCACCCCCGGTGCAGATCGCCTCGGTGAGGGCGAAGTCCCCGACGGGGACGTCCCAGCTGCGGAGCAGACCACCGGAGGAGGCCGCGAGGGTACGGGGCATGAGGATCGGTGCCGCGCTCGGAGTGGGATCGAGGATGCGTAGGAGCTCGTCGACATCGATGTGCTTGGGGGTGAGCCCGCCGCGCAGCACGTTGTCCGAGGCCGCCATGATCTCGATACCCAGGCCGGAGACGTAGGCGTGGAGCAGCCGCGCGGGCTGGAAGAGCCCCTCCCCGGGGCGCAGGGTGACGTCGTTCAGCAACAGGGCGGCCGCGATCCCGACGTCGCCCGGGTGCGCGGCCGCGAGCAGACCGATCAGATCGGCCGCCCGCGCGGCGTCATCGGCTTCGGCGTCATCGGCTTCGGCGCCGTCCACCGCGGCCCCGTCCGTCGCCGTGCCGTCCGTTTCGGCGTTGGGCGGCCCCGGCGCTGCCGCGCCGTACGGGCCGGCGGCGAGCCGGCGGGCCGTCGCTACGAGGCCGCGGACGAGGTCGCGGGCGGGTTCGCGCGGCATGGTCAGCAGGGAGCGGAGCACCTGTGCGGCGCCGCCCGAGGGATCGTCGGCCAGTGGCCGGAAGGCGGCGGTGAGGGCCGGTGAGCCCAGCCGGGCGACGATGGCGAGGGTCCGGCCGGGATCACGCACGCCGGCGAGAGCCCGAAACGGGGACAGCGCGACGATCAGTTCGGGCTTGTGATTCCGGTCACGGTAACGTCGACGTGGATCGCCCAAGCCGAGACCGGCCGCGTCGTCCGCGTCGAACCCGGCCCGGGCCTGCGCCAGGTCCGGGTGCACCTGCAGCGACAGCGCCTTCTCGGCGGCCAGCACCTTGAGCAGGAACGGCAGCGGACCGACGAGGTCGGTGGCCGGACGGCGGATGCCGTCGTCCTCGGCGAGGGCCGTCGCCACCGGATGGGTGCCGAGCCACAACTCCGCGACCGGCTCACCGGTCGCGGCCGCCCCGAGCAGGTTCGGAATCGCGCTCGGGGACCCCCAGGCGTACGACTGCGCCTGACCGTGCAGTGGCAGGACCCGGGCGCCGGATGCCGTCGCCCGAGCGGGCTCGTTCCTGGTGGTCACGGTCTCCCTCGTGGTGGGTGTCCTGCGGCCGGCCAGCCACCGCGGCTCGGCTGTTCCTCGCTGTTACTCGCTATTCCTCGTCGCCCCAGCCGTGGCCCTCCGGGTCGATCACGGCGGGGTCAACCCCCATCATCTCAGCCATCTCGTGGATGATCGCATCGAGGACGAGCTCGGCCAGGTCCTCGCTGTCGACGGCCCGCGCCTCGATCGGGCGGCGGTAGACGACGATGCGTCGCGGGGTTCCCGACCGACCCTTGCCGCTGGCCGGCTGGTAATGGGCGAGCGGGATCTCATCATCGGTCACCGCCACCGGCGGTACGTCCTCGACGGCGAACTCGACGTCCGCGAGCTCAGCGGACCACCGGTGGTCGAGATGCTCGACGGCGTCCAGGACGAGATCGTCGAAGCGGTCGCCGCGGGTGGCGTAGGCGGGCACGTCCGGCGGAAGGAGAGTGCCCCGGATGCCACGGCCGCGCCGGTCGCGCCGGCGCCGTGGCGGAATTGGCCGGGCGACTGCCGGGAACCGCTCGGGCTCGGTCACCCTGTCAGCGTAGCGTTCAAGGATGGACGGTCGTCCGTCGATCGCGGTGAACTCCGCGCCGCTTCCGGCATCGCTCGGAGTGGTGCGCCGATCCGTGGGCGCGGCAACGACGGTTCCGGTCACATCCCTGCGCTCCATCCCCCATCGCTACCAGCTCGAGGACGGTCCATGATCTCAAAATCGCTCTGGATACGTGCTGAACGAGGGATATTGTATGCGGGCCGCGATGGCATGGTCGACGCCGCGTGACGATTAGTCGTCGCGCCACGCGACACGACCCGAGGTGGTGGCCGTCGTCCGTTCCGGGGGCTACCGTCCGGAACGTGAAGCCTCGGCGCTGCTCCCGCTCGGCCTGTTCCGCAGCCGCGGTCGCCACGCTCACGTACGCCTACGCGGAATCCACGGCGGTGTTGGGTCCGCTCTCCCCGTACGTCGAACCACACTCCTACGATCTGTGCGGCACCCACGCGGATCGGCTCACCGTGCCGCTTGGCTGGGCTGTGGTCCGGCTTGAGGCCGAGGCGCCCCGTGAGGGGGGTCGTGAGGTGGCCGGGGACGATCTGGAGGCCCTCGCGGACGCCGTGCGTGAGGCGTCCCGGCGGGGAGGGCCGGAGCCCCCGCAGGGTCCGCAGGCCCCACCCCCGGGTGGCCGGCGGGGTCACCTGCGGGCCGTTCCCAGTCCGTCCTGATCCGGAGCGCTCCCACCTCTTGGCCGTCCCGGTCAGGTGATCGTCCCGATCTTCCGTTTGTCCTGGTACCGGTGGTTCGGCGCGAGTTCGCCCGGACGCGGTTCCAGCGGTGTCGGACCCGGCGGATAAGGTCAACCGAGCCGGTCGCAGTAGTGGCCGCGCGGCCGGGGGGCACCATTCACCCGGTGCCGGGGGACACCAGGGAGAAGGGGTTGGAAGGGATGCGTGACCTCTCGCGGATCTTCAAGGCGTACGACGTGCGTGGCGTGGTGCCGGCGGAGTTCGACGCCGACGTCGCCCGAGCCACCGGAGCTGCCTTCGTGCGGCTGCTCGGCGCCCCGCGGATCGTGACCGCGCACGACATGCGGGAGTCGTCGGTCCCGCTCGCCGAGGCCTTCGCGGAAGGGGCGGCCAGCCAGGGCGCGGACGTGATCGCCGCCGGGCTGGGATCCACCGATCTGCTCTACTTCGCCGCCGGTTCGCTGAACATTCCGGGTGCGATGTTCACCGCGTCGCACAACCCGGCGAAGTACAACGGCATGAAGCTCTGCCGGGCCGGCGCGGCACCCATCGGCCAGGAGACCGGGCTCGCCGACATCCGCGCGATGATCGAGGCGGGTATTCCCGCCGGTCCCGGTCGTCGCGGCACCGTGGCTCGGCGGGACCTGCTGGACTCCTACGTGCGTCATCTGCGCACCTTGGTCGACTTGGCGCAGATCCGGCCGCTGACGGTCGCCGTGGACGCGGGCAACGGCATGGGCGGGCTGACCGTCCCGGCCACCTTCACCGGGCTGCCGCTGACAGTGATCCCGCTCTACTTCGAGCTGGACGGCTCCTTCCCGAACCACGAGGCGAACCCGATCGAGCCGGCGAACCTGCGGGACCTGCAGGCCGCCGTCCGCAGCTCCGGAGCCGACATCGGCCTGGCCTTCGACGGCGACGCCGACCGCTGCTTCGTCGTCGACGAGCGGGGGGAGATTGTCCCTCCGTCGACCATCACCGCCTTGGTGGCCGATCGCGAGCTGGCCCGGGAGCCGGGGGGCACGATCATCCACAACGTCATCGTCAGCCGGGCGGTCCCCGAGCTGGTCACCGAGCGCGGGGGGGTCCCGGTCCGGACCCGCGTGGGCCACTCGTTCATCAAGGCCGAGATGGCCCGTACCGGCGCGGTTTTCGGTGGCGAGCATTCCGGTCACTTCTACTTCCGCGACTTCTGGCGAGCGGACTCCGGCATGCTCGCCGCGCTCCATGTGCTTGCCGCGTTGGGCAGCCAGGACCGGCCGCTGTCCGAGCTGCTCGGGGGGTACGCCCGTTACAGCGCGTCCGGTGAGATCAATTCCGAGATCGCGGACGCCGCGGCGGCGATGAACGTGATCGAGAAGGCGTACGCGCCGGACGCTGCCGACGCGGACCACCTGGACGGGTTGACGATCTCCTTCTCGGACGGATCCTGGTTCAACCTCCGCCCGTCCAACACCGAGCCGCTGTTGCGGCTCAATGTGGAGGGGCCCGACGACGCCACGATGCACCGGCTGCGCGACGAGATCCTCGCCCGGATCCGGAGCGGAAGGGAAGCCTGATGAGTCTCGACCCGCTGCTGTTGGAGATCCTTGTCTGCCCGTGCAGCAAGCACGGTGAGCTGCGGCCCGACGAGCTGAGCGGCGCCCCCGTGCTGGTGTGCCTCGCCTGCGACCTGGCGTTCCCGGTGCGGGACGACATCCCGGTGATGCTGCTCGACGAGGCGATCCCGTTCTCCGGCGCGTCGGCGTCGAACTGACGCCGCGGCCTCGACGTGTATCTCGACGAGGCGATCCTCGACGACACCGCCCGGATCGACGCCGGTCACGCCGGCGGTCTCCTGCCGCACATCGCCTCCGCCGCCCGCCAGGTCCGTCGCGGTGCCACCCTCGCCCAGGAGGCCGGGGTCGGTCGCCTCGCCGCCGACGGACGGCCCCGGGCGGTCGTCGTGGTGGGTGTGGGCGGCGCGGCGCTGGCCGCCGAGGTGCTCGCCGCCGTCGCCGGGCCGGCCGGCCCGGTGCCCGTCATCGGTCACCACACCTACGGCCTGCCGGGCTGGGTGGGGGTGGCCGACGTCGTCCTCGCGGTGTCGGCGTCCGGTACCTCCGCGGAGACCTGTTCGGCGGTGGAGGAGGCGAACCGGCGCGGCGCGCGGGTGGCCGTGGTCGCCCCTGCCGACACCCCCCTGGCCTACCTGGCCGGGGTGACCGGTGCGCCCCTCGTCGTGACCTCGGCGGAGCGGCCCGCTCGTGCCGTCCTGTGGTCGTTGTCGCTGCCACTGATCATCGTCGCCCGGGCCCTGGGTATCGCGCGGGTGGCGGACGAGGCGATCGAGGCGGCCGCCGTCCGCCTCGAGGACGTCGCGACCCGTTGCCGTTCGTCCAGCGAGTCGTTCGTCAATCCGGCGAAGACGCTCGCGCTCGAGCTGGCCGGTACGTTGCCGCTCATCTGGGGAACCTCACCGGTGACGAACGTGGTGGCCGAACGTGCCGTCACCCAGCTCGCGACGAGCGCGAAGTATCCGGCCATCGCCGGGGCGCTGCCGCATCCCGCCCGCCACCAGGTCGCGCTGTTCGACGGTGCCTTCGGGGCTGGTCTCGCGGCGGCTGGCGACCCGGCGCGCGACGACCTCGACGACTTCTTCCGCGACCGCGCCGAGGAGGACGAGTCGATCCGGCTCCGCCTGGTCCTGCTGCGCGATCCCGACGTCGAACGTCCGGATGTCGCCCAGCAGGCCGAGGCGGCGGTGGCGGCCGAGCGAGGCGTCGGCGTCACTGAACTGCGCGCCGACGGCGGCGGGCCGTTGGAACGGCTCGCCTCACTCATCGGCCTGTTCGACTACACGGCCGTTTATCTCGCCTTGGCGCTCGGGGTCGATCCCGTGCAGGTACCCGCCGCCCACGACCTCAGGCGCTGACAGACCGCCGGAAGGCTGGCTAGTGGGCGGCAGGCTGATCCCCTCTGCCGGATCCCGGTTCGGCGCCGTTCTGGGGTTGCTGCGGCTGTCCCTGGTTCTGCCCGCTCTGGTCCGTGCCAGGGAAGATCTGCTGACCCAGGTTCTGCAACAGGTCGCCGAGGCCCTGACCGGGTGCCGGCGCTGGCGCTGGCGGGGTGTTCTGCAGGCTGCCCTTGGTGCCGCGCGCGACGGTTGGAGCGGCGCCGGGCAACGGGACTACCGGCTGGTTGGCCAGGGCGGCCCGCATCGACTTGCTCCAGATGATCGCGGGCAGGTCGCCGCCGAAGACACGGGGCCAGGTCCGGCCGTCGGCGACGACGCCCCGCAGCGGGTGGCTCTCCGCACCCACGGGATCGCCGACGGCTACCGCTGCGGTGATCTGCGGGGTAAAGCCGACATACCAGGCGGCAGAGAACTCGTCGGTGGTGCCGGTCTTGCCCGCCGAGGGGCGGTCGATGGCCGCCTTGGTCCCGGTCCCGTGGAGCGGGACGCCGGCGAGCACGCTGGTCACGGTGTCGGCGACACCCTTGGCGAGTACCTGTTCGCACTGCGGCGGCTGGGCGATGTCGATCGGGTCGTGGCTGGAGTCGACGGCCCCGGTGGCGAAGCGGGGCGTGCAGCGCACCCCGCCGCCGGCGATCGTCGCGTAGGCGTCGGCCATCTGCAACGGGGAAACGTACATGTACTGGCCGCCACCGATGGCGGTGGCCCCGTCGGTGGAGCCGATCTTGTCCGCCTTCGGCGGTGTGACGCCTAGGCGTTTGGCCATCTCCAGGACCGCCGGGATGCCGGTCTTCTCCGCGAGCTGCACGTAGAAGGTGTTCACTGAGTCCCAGGTGCCCTTGGGGATGTCGTAGATGCCGGCCTCGGCGGGATCGGAGTTCGAGAAACCCCTGGGGCAGTCGTCCTCACCGCGGTCCAACGGGAACTTCTTGCTCTCGTAGCAGGCCGGGGAGTAGAAGGCCGTCGAGGTGCCGTAGCCCTGTTCGAGCGCGGCGGCGAGCACGAAGGTCTTGAACGTCGACCCGGGCTGGAAGGTGGCGTTGGTCGGTAGCGGCACCACCGTCTGGTTGGCGGCTGTGTTCGAGCCGTACACCCGGTTCACTGCCATGGCGAGGATGTTGCCGGTACCGGGCTGGATGACGACCTCGGTCGCCGACACCCGGTTGCTCGGCGATATGGTCGAGTTGACGGCGTCCTGCGCCGCCTGCTGCACTAGTGGGTCGAGAGTGGTCCTGATGACCAGGCCGCCCTCGTAGATGCGTCGGTTGCGTTTCTCCAGGGTGGAACCGAGCGCCGGGCTCGCCCGCAGCTGGGAGCGCACGTAGTCGCAGAAGAACGGCGCCGACGACGTCTCGCAGGAGTCCGCGGCTGGCGGCGGGGCTTTCACGACGTTCAGCGGCAGCTGCTTCGCCGCCTCCGCCTGGGTGGTGGAGACGTACCCCTCGCCGGCCATCTTGTCCAGCACGGTGTTGCGCCGGGCCAGCGCGGCCTCCGGGTGAGCTGCGGGGTTGTACCGGGACGGACTCTGCACGAGCCCGGCTAGCAGCGCTGCCTGTTCGAAGGTGGCCTGGGAGATGGGCACCCCGAAGTAGTGCTCGGCGGCGGTGCCGATCCCGTACGCGCCGTCACCGAAATACGCGATGTTGAGGTAGCGCTCCAGGATTTCGTCCTTGGAGAACCGCTTCTCGATGTCCAGGGCGTACCGGAGCTCCTGGATCTTGCGGTCCAGGGAGTCCCCGGCCACGACCTCTCGCTCCCGCGTGGTGCGGGCGTTCTGCAGCAGCACGTTCTTGACGTACTGCTGAGTCAGCGTCGAACCGCCCTGAGCGACTCCGCCGGCCTCGCTGTTGCGCAGCGCGGCGCGGAAGACGCCCTGTGGGTCGACGCCGCCGTGCTTGTAGAAGCGGGCGTCCTCGATCGAGACGATCGCCTCGCGCATGATCTTCGGGATCTCGTTGCCGGGCACGACGATGCGGTTCTCGGCCCCGCGCAACGCGGCAATCACGGATCCGTCGGCGGCCAGAATCGTCGAACTCTGCGGCAACGGAGGTGTGACGAGCTCGGCGGGCAGCCCGAGGAAGTGGTCCGCGCTTTCCTTGGCGAACAGGCCGACCGCACCGACGAACGGCAGGGACAACAACGAGACGACCAGCCCCAGAACGATCGCCGTCAGCCCCATCTTCTTCAGGACCCGACGCCGGTTCACGGGCGGACGGGGGGTGAGCGGCCTACCCGCTCCACCGGCCCCGGCCCCGGCCGCGCTGGCCCCGGCCACGCCGGCTGCGGCCGGACCGTCGCCCGTGCCGCCGGGGGAGCGACGCGCGGAAGCGCCGTCGTCCGCATAGGTGACGCCGCTCGTCACGTTGCCCGGCCTGGCGGATCGGGACGGCCTGGCGGATCGGGGCGATGCGGCGGATCGGGGCGGGGCG
>NZ_CDXDOS010000054.1:0-17631 GCF_978021245.1 Frankia sp. CoBUL1 | reverse complement strand
AGGTAATACACATCCGGAAGATCAACTTTGGTCATGGGCTGCGAAAACTCCAACCAAGATCGAACTATCTAGGAAACTCCCGCTAGATGAGCGTAGGACTCACGCGTCGCCCCGAGGACGCCCATATTCATCCGTACAGTTGACGACATGGGCCACTCGGTGGGCTATCGTAAATGAATCAGATGACGTGTCGTGCTTGCAGAGGAAGGTCGGGATCATGTTTCAGATCTTCGAGGCTCTTGCGAATCCGCCCTGGTGTGACCTGATCGAGCGGCTGACCGACGGCAACGCCACGGTCGGCGAGCTCGCCGAGTGGTGCAAGGCCGACGTGCAGACGGTCTGCGAGCACATCAAGGTGCTCGAGCAGGCCGGCCTGGTCAGCCGCACCGGGGATGTCCACCGCAGCCTGGTGCGCCTCAACGCGGAGGTGTTCGACCTGATGACCACACGGATTGTCGACGACTTCCGTCCGGAGCATTGGGGCATCTCCCCAGACAGGGCGCAACTGGTGGGGATAATAGTGAAGAAGCCGGGGCGAGCGCACCGGATCGTCCACCGGTGACCTGATGGATATCCAGCTCAACGGCACGAAGGTCGGAGTTGTCGGGCTCGGCACAATGGGCGCCGGCATCGCCGAGGTAGTGGCGCGCGCCGGCATCGAGGTGGTCGGCGTCGAGCTCAACGACGAGACGCTGGCCCGCGGGCTCGATCGGATCCGGCACTCCACCGACCGGGCGATGAGCCGCGGCAAGTTGACCAAGGTCGAGCGGGACGCCCTGCTCGCCCGTATCCAGGCCGGAACCGGGATCGAGGCTGTGGCCGACTGCCAGCTGGTCATCGAGGCGATTCCCGAGCGGATCGAGAAGAAGCTCGGGCTCTTCGCCGAGCTGGACAGGCTGTGCCCGCCAGAGACGATCTTTACGACGAACACCAGCTCCCTGCCAATCATCACGTTGGCCGTCGCTACCTCACGCCCCTCCCGGGTTGTCAGGACCCACTGGTCCAACCCCGCACCGGTCATGGGCCTGGTCGAGATCATCCATACTGTGGTCACCGACCCGTCTGTACTGGAGGATGTCGGGACGCTCGTCGCGAAGGTCGGAAAGACCGCGGTGGTCGCCGGGGACCGGGCGGGCTTCATCGTGACCGCCCTGCTGTTCGGGTACCTTAACAGCGCTGTCCGGATGCTGGAGGCGTGCTACGCCACCCGTGAGGACATCGACGCCGCCATGCGGTTCGGCTGCGGTCACCCGATGGGCCCATTGGCACTGCTCGATCTGATCGGTCTCGACTCCGCGTACGAGATTCTCGACTCGATCCATCACACCTCCCGCGACCACCTGCACGCACCGGCCCCGCTGCTCAAGCAGCTAGTGACCGCCGGCATGCTCGGCCGCAAGACCGGGCGCGGCTTCTACACCTACGCCGCCCCTTACTCCTCCGAGATCGTCGACATGGTCGAACCACCCCAACTCGGCTTCTTCGCGGTCCCAGGACGGCCGGTGCACACGATCGGCGTGGTCGGCACCGGCACCATGGCCAGCGGAATCATCGAGGTCTGTGCCCACCATGGCTACAAGGTGGTGTTCCGTGCACGGAGCGAGAAGAAAATCGCCGCTGTCCGGACGAAGCTCGAGCGGTCACTGGACAAAGCGGTCGAACGGGGAAAGATCTCATCGGACGAGCGTACTTCGACACTGGCACGGGTTCGAGCTTCGACCGATCTGTCCGTCCTCGCCGAGTGTGACCTCATCATCGAAGCGGTCGTTGAGGACTTGGACGTCAAACGGGCGCTGTTCGCTGAACTCGACACGGTTGCACGCCCGGGAGCGGTCCTCGCGACGACCACGTCCTCACTGCCCGTGATCGAGTGTGCCACCGCCACGTCCCGCCCGCAGGATGTGGTCGGTATGCACTGGTTCAACCCAGCGAAGAAGATGCGCCTGGTCGAGATCGTGCCGACCATCGTAACCGCGGACGACGTGACCGCGACTGTCTTCGACGTGGCCAGGACGGCGGGCAAGTACCCGGTCCGGTGTGCCGACCGCGCCGGCTTCATCGTCAACACCCTACTTTTCCCATATCTCAACGACGCGGTGAAGATGCTGGAGTCCCATTACGTGGGTATCGATGCGATCGATACAGCCATGAAGGTCGCCTGCGCACACCCGATGGGGCCGTTCGAACTCGCCGATGTCATCGGCCTGGACGTGACACTCGCCATCCAGCGCGCCCTGTACCGGGAGTTCCGCGAACCCGGGTACACCCCGACGCGCCTGCTGGAAGACCTCGTCAGGTCCGGACGTCTGGGGTACAAGACCGGGCGGGGTTTCCGGGTCTATTGAACATCTGCTCGATGTCGGCATCGTATAGGAGAGTTCGACCGTGAAAGAAATAAGGTCAGCTATTCTCGCCGGTGACACGCCCAAGGAGGCCTTTACATCCCTCCGGGTGCCGGAGACCTACCGGGGAGTGGTCGTCCGAAAGGAAGACGTCAACATTTTCAGTGGGCTCGCATCCCGCGACAAGAACCCCCGACGTTCACTGCACCTGGACGAGGTCGCGACACCGGAGATCGGCCCCGGTGAGGCGCTGGTCGCCGTGATGGCGTCCTCGATCAACTACAACACGGTGTGGACGTCGGTCTTCGAACCCCTGCCGACGTTCGGTTTCCTGGAGCGCTACGGCCGTCTCTCCCCGCTCAGCAAGCGACACGACCTGCCTTATCACGTCGTAGGGTCCGATCTCGCCGGTGTCGTGCTGCGCACTGGGCCGGGGGTACACACCTGGTCGCCAGGTGACGAGGTGGTGGCCCACTGCCTGTCGGTCGGGCTGGAACGGCCGGAGGGCCACAACGACACGATGCTGGATCCGGAGCAGCGCATCTGGGGTTTCGAGACCAACTTCGGTGGCCTCGCCGAACTGGCTCTGGTCAAGGCGAACCAGCTCATGCCGAAACCGGCGCATCTGAGCTGGGAGGAGGCCGCGGCATCGGGCCTGGTGAACTCCACCGCCTACCGTCAGCTGGTGTCGCGCAACGGCGCGGACATGAAGCAGGGAGATATCGTGCTGATCTGGGGCGCGAGCGGGGGGCTGGGCTCCTACGCCACGCAGCTGGCGGTGCGCGGCGGTGCAATCCCAGTCTGCGTTGTCTCTTCTTCCGAGAAAGCCGAAATTGCCCACAGGATGGGCGCCGAGCTGGTGATCGACCGGACGTCGGAAGGCTACCGGTTCTGGACGGATGAACACACCCAGAACCCGAAGGAATGGCAGCGCTTTGGCAAGAAGATCCGGCAGCTCACCGACGGGGAGGATCCGGACATCGTTTTCGAGCATCCCGGGCAGGAGACCTTCGTCGCCTCGGTCTATGTGGCCCGCCGCGGCGGAACGATCGTCACCTGCGCCTCCACCAGCGGCTTCGTCCACTCCTACGACAACCGCTATCTCTGGATGAATCTGAAAAAGATAGTGGGATCGCATTTCGCGAACTACCGCGAGGCCTGGGAGGCCAACCGATTGATCACCAAGGGGCTGGTTCATCCGACCGTGTCACGGGTGTATCCACTGGACGAGACCGGCCAGGCCGTCTACGAGGTGCACCGCAACCTGCACCATGGCAAGGTCGCTGTCCTGTGCCTCGCGCCGCAGGAGGGCCTCGGCGTGCGCGACAACGCGATACGGACCCGCCATCTGGACGCGATCAACCGCTTCCGCGAGACGTGATCATGAATTTTGGATTTTCCGCGGGAATAGCGGAGGTCGGAATTCGCCAGCCTTCCCGGCCCTGCCGCCACCAAGACGGACGTGTACCGCGGTGTTGTTGCACGCGGCGTCCACCTCCTACGGATCGCGAGGATCATCGGCGGGGGATCACCCCCGCATCAGGGAAGGGGCTCCTGTACCGCCATCACCGGACGCTGAAGGGAGGGGATGTGGCGTGGCCTCCGAACTGTCGACCTCGGACTAGCAAGTCAACAATCTGAGCCAATCCAACATCAATGGAGATTTGCCTTCATGAGCGGCGTAACCAGTTCGGATTTTTCGGACCACCTCGATACGCATGGACCTTTGCTAGTCGGAGCATGGAAGCTCGTCTCGTTCATCGTTACTGACCGCAATGGAATAATTCTCAGCATGCCCATGGGCACCCAACCGAGCGGTCTAGTGATCTACGCGGCCGACGGCCACATGTCCGCACACCTGCGCGACCCTCAGCGTCACACCTCAAGCGCATCCGTCTCCGAATTCATGAATAGCTCGCAGGTCGACGCCGAATCGATCGCCATGAACCATCCCTACATCGGATACTGCGGAACCTATTTCCTAGCGGATGATCAAGTCATCCATCATGTGCAGGTGGCGTCTGTTCCCGAATGGATTGGAGGGAACCAGGTTCGCAATTTCGCGTTGAGAGGAAATGTGTTGACGCTGTGCTGTCCGGCAAAGTGGGACGGCTCTGGCATCCGGCTTCCGTACCTGACGTGGGAGCGGATCCGGCCCGCGGAATCGCCAGCTGGTGCGACCGTAGCACCATAACGGCCACCGCCGACAAAGAAAAGAGACTGCCATGACGGGCGCACACGCTGGCCGTGCCAATTTTGGCTGGCACGCACGATTCATTGATCTTCCTGCCGGCCGATTCAGCTATCGGGTCTGGAGTGAAGATCGAGATGAACGAATGCGGGTCGTGTTGCTGCATGCCAACGCGGGATCGGCTGCAAGCTGGTCTCGTGTCGGCCCCGCGCTGGGGGATAGGTACCAGGTTTTCGCGCTCGATCTGCGAGGACATGGTGCCAGTGTTCGACCACCCGTCGGGTCGTACGGCCTACGCAAGGCCGCTGATGATGTGGTGTCCTTCCTGACCGCCGTGGGGGTCGAGGAACCGATGCTGGTCGGCCACTCGTGGGGAGCCGCCGTGGCCCTGATCACCGCGACCGGTGCCGAGTCGGAGCAGCTTCCCCCGGCGGTGTCGCGCCTTGTTCTTGAAGACCCCCCGGTGATGATGTCACCAAAGCTGCAGCGCGAACAGATCAACGATCTGATCAAGGCCATCGCACTGTCCGAAATAGAACTGCGGGAAATCCTCTCCATGGTTCATCCCGGCTGGCACCCCGATGATGTGGACAGTCTGCTGGAGGGTTTCCGGTACGCCGACCCTGCCATCGTCGAGAGCCTGGTGCGCGATGGATCCTGTACAGGCCCGCTACTCCCGCTCCTAGGTCAGCTCACTGTTCGGACCCTTCTCATCCGCGCCAACCCGCTGCGGGGCGGACTGTGGTCCGACGAGGAATGGGCGCACGCACGCCGCATCCTGCCCGCCTGCTGCACCACCGTCGAGTTGCACAACGCATCACACGACGTGCACCGTAGCCAGTTCAACCAGTTCATCCAGGCCGTTCGCGAATTCGCAGAGATCTGAGAAGGTGTTTGAGATTGTCGGTCAGAAGGCGTTTGAGAATGGAGGTTGATAACGATATGTGACCCGCCGGTGTGCGGGGCGATGGCACCCAGACCCGCTGCCTGGACACGACGGCGAACCGGGCCGCGTCGGGCCCGTCGGGCACCGCCGACGACCCGCCCCACCTGCTTGTGCGCGCCGCGCTCGTGACCACCTACGCGTCGCGAGCGACGCTCGGGGCCGCGATCGACGGCTCCCACGTCGGCGAGCAGACGCTGGCCGCCCGATCCTCGCCGAGCAGCCGGGGGTGTTCAACGCCCTGCGGGCCTGCCTCGAACCGGAGCGGCAACGGTTCGACCAGCTTCCACAACTCGTCCGGGACCGGACGTAGAGCAAGCCGCTCTCCATCACATCCATGATCGGTTATCTACCCGGAACCGCCGTGTGAGACACGCTCTTAAAGTACTGCCATTGAGCTCACACCTGATCACTAATGGCACCAGCAAGGTTTGGAAGAGGCGGGCTGGTTTACCCGCCGAAGGTACTGATGTGATCACCGGGAAGACGCTTCAGGATCTTTCTGACCTCGCGGGCGGGTGGAAAACCCGGCCCCTCGGGTAGGTGGAAAAGTTGCGCATAGGGCAGTAGACTACTGAATCATTATGGACACCATACATTCCTTCCGATCCCGATGGCCCCGGACACCGAGGCACCGTGGCCGTCGAGCCATGGTGACGGTGCTTGGCGCCCTCGTCATCCCATCGACTCTGTTCCTCAGCGGTTGCGGCCAGAACTCCAAGCAGGACAACGGCGGCGCCGTGCCCGTACCACGGGCCAGTATCGAGAGTCCGCAACGTGCGACACCCTGGCCGGCGCCAGCCGGGGCCACCAGCCACGTTGCGGTCATAGCCCAGACAGCGGTCCCAACCCCTCCCGGAGGAAAATTCTAGGAACCTATTTTAGATCTTGCCCTAACCTCGGACGTATGCTGAGCGCCAGAGGGTCGGACTCCGGCGCTCGGCGTGCCAACCGGTCGACAACCCGCTTTATCGAGTTGGGATATGGGACCAGGGTAATTCTAAAACAGCTTCTTGGGTCGGGTGGCCCAGGGGATTCGCACCCCTGGGCTGGCAGGGGCAGGGCGACTCCGAAGGGCCAAAATCCTTCATCTGCCACGCAGTCGTTGGCCTGTCCGTGGTCTTCCCGACGGGCTGATGAGCGGGAGTGAGCCGGTCGGGTCGCGCGGGTCGAGCACACCCCGGACCCACCCACACCACACCCGATCGAGTTACGAAACAGCCTTTTGTAGGATGCGGTTATCTGACGTCCATGCCGGCGCTAGCGTCGGGCACCGGAATGTGCGCTTTCGGTGTCGCCGGTGGGGTCCAGTCGCCGTAGTGTCTCGTCCGCGGTGTGCTCCACCCGTCGCATCGTGAGGTGCAGGATCGGCGGAGTTATCATGGTGGTGACGAGTGCCACGAGGACCACCACCGTGTAGGCCGCCGTGTTCAACACGCCGAGGCGGAGCCCCACTCCGGCGACGACCAGGCCGATGACCCCGCGGGCGTTCAGCCCGGCGCCGAGCGCGAGGGCCTCCCAGTGGCCAAGCCGGCTGGCCCGGGCTCCGAGGTAGGCGCCGGCGAACTTGCCCGCGACGGCAAGCAGCAGGACCACCAGGCCGGTGGCGAGGACCGACAGGTCGGTGAGCTTGCCGAGATCGACCCGTAGCCCGGCGGTGGCGAAGAAGATCGGCGCCAGCACAGTGAGCACCACCGTCCGCAGCGGCGCGACCCGGTCGGGAGCGAAACCCCGGCTGGACCCGATGACGACGCCGGCGATGAACGCGCCGAAGATCGCCTCGAGCTTCAGTGCCTCCGTGGCCGCCGCCGCGGCCAGGATCAGTACGGTGACGACCACGATGTGGCCACCACCGTCGCGCGCCGTGCTGGCGTATCGAAGTGCCCGCCGGACCGTCGGAGGACCGACCACCAGGGCGGCCAGCACGGTGCCGAGCATGCTGACCACCGGCACGGCGATGTCACTGCCACGCACGCCCGTGGTCGCCATCGCCGACACTATGGAGAGTGCGAACCACCCGGCCACGTCGTCGACTGCGGCCGCGGCCAGGGTGAGCTGGCCGACGTTGCGGTCCAACAGGTTCATGTCGATGAGGATCTTCGCGGCTACCGGGATCGCGCTGACCCCGAGCGCTACGCCGAGGAACACCGCGAACACCAGCCGATGGGCGCCGTCCGCGACGAGAGAGTCAGGCAGCAGTAGCCCCGCCGAGACGCCGAGGCCCACCGGAACCAGCAGCCCGGCGAGGCCGACCCGGGCGGCGGCCAGACCCCGGCGCCGCACCATCTGGATGTCCATCTCTATGCCGATGAATCCGACCAGCAGAATCACGCCGAGCTGGCCGACGGCGTCGAGGAGATGGAACTGGTCGGCCCGTGCGGGCAACAGCCAGCCGGCGAAGCCAGGCGCGAGCGCGCCAAGCAGAGATGGCCCGAGGATCACGCCGGTGAGGAGTTCACCCACCACTGCCGGCATTCCCAGCCGCGTTGCCGCCCGCCCGAGGAGATAAGCTAGCCCGAGCAGGACGGCGATCTGGAGCAGGAAAACGAGAAGCGCATGGGACGACAGCGCGGCTACCGGACCGGATGCGTTGACCATCACTACTCCTGGGCAGGTCAGGCGGACGTCTGAACCGACGGTGACACCAAGCACGAGCGAGAGTGGCAGGATGAGGTAAACCGCCGGTAGATCCGATGCGCTGCGTACGTAACCGTTACTCCCCGGGGCCGGCGAGCGTTTCTCGGTAGGTCATCGGGTCAGCCGCCAACCGCCCGCACGATGGTCTTTGCGTACGTGTCGTAGGCGTTGCCCTCGGTCAGGAGCAGACGGGGGATGACGAGCTCACATTCCAGTAGCCGCAGCACACGGTGTTCGTCCCGCAAGCCGTCAACCCGGCCGAAGATCAACGGTCCGTATCGGTTCTCTAGTGCTTCATACACACAGTACGCCCACTCACGCTCGGCTGGTGTCGGCTGGATAACTTCATTCCGGCCACCGAACCGTTCATGTGCCCACCAGCCGCCGTCCCGGGCGACTCTTTTGCGGACCGCGTGGCTCAACTTTCCGCCTAGGAAGACGAAGGAGAGTTCACCATGAGCCAGGATCGATGAGAGAAAGGGCTGGACACAGACGTGATGGGTGGACACCAAGTCACGGAGCAGTGTCTCGGGTTCCGTGTCGCGGCGTGGTGCCACGCCCGTCGCCGACGTTGCTTCGTGGCTGTGCCGGACGAAGTGCGTTGCTGAGGTACTCGGCCCGCTCCGTGAGACCCGGAAGGTGCGCCAGGAGCCGGCCGAGACGGTTGGCTTGATGACGACATGGTCCCATCCGGTCTGGGTCATGAGCGTGTCAATCGTCACGTCCTCACCCCGGGAAACCCACCGGGTCGGGATCACCGCGATGCCGTCCTGTTCGAGCTCTGACAGGTACCGCCGTTTGTCGAGCGTCCCGACGGCCACCCGCATCGAGTTCAGAATTGGAATCTTCCCGTCCAGCTCCAGATACAGTCTCCGGATCCTGTCAAGGAAGTCGGGCCGCTCGTGGAAGCCGCGGCACATTCGTAGGTTCACGCCGTCGAACGCTGTCCAGTCGACGGTGTGCACGTTGTCGAGATGGACCGCGACTGCCGTGACACCGTAATCAGCCAGGGCGGTAACGATCTGTGGGTACTCCGCGTGCGGCGAGTCCAAATGTAGATAGGCGATCGGTCGCCCAGTGGTAACGGCTTTCATTCATCTTTCCTTAGCAAGGCCTCGTGGTTAGCGAGTTCGCTGGCCGTCGCGCTGTCGCTGGGGCGGCGTACAAGCAGGAGCAGGCGTCGGATCGCCGTGTCCACCCCGTCCCACAGATAGGCAGCGGCGAATCCGGCGAGCAGGGCATACGGCCGCAGCCAGATCACCCATCGCAATCGGGTGTTGGCCGGCACGGGCAACCGGTCCAACCAGGTCGCGGTGCCCTCTGGTCGTAGTTCCGCGGGTTCCACCAGGTCATGAGCTGAAATATCTCTTCCCCGGTCCCCGCCGATCGCCAGCCACCACAGCTTAGGCAGCGGCGCGGTGACGTTCTGGACGCTACGGACCGTTGGTAGCTTGACACCGTGATCCAGCCGCCACCGTGCGCGGGCCGCGAGGTTGGCCTGTAGCCGGCTCTGTATCCAATGCACGGTTTCCGGCGGCAACCACCGCCACAGCGGGGCCCGGGAGTAGAATAGCGTGGATTGGAGACGCCGCCGGACGCGGCGGTTCTTCGGGGTCTCCCGAGTGGTGTCGCCCTCGGTGTCGACGAGCCATCGGGTGAGCGCTGAACGGGTGCTGCCCACCGACCAGAACACCATCATATCAAGCACGTGGGACAACACGAAGAAGCGAGGATCCGCGATCGCGGCAGTGTACTTTTCGCGGACCATCGCGCGCAGCATGTGCCAGTCCTGGCGAGTGGCTCGGTTCACCCGCTCGATATACGCCCGGTCCAGGTGCCCGGAGCGGACGTCGTCCTGGACAATGTTGGCGAGATGCCAACTGGTCACCAACGCCAGCGCGATTCCCTGGCTGTAGTAGGCGTCGATGATGCTGCCCGCGTCGCCTACCATTGCATAGCGCTGCGGGCTGACGAACGTGTCGGTCCAGTGCTGGACGTTACGGTAGGTCCGGAACTCAAGGAGTGACTCCGGTGCGATCACCTTGTCGAGGACGGGGTGCCGCCGGATGAGATTCCAGAACTGCTCCTGCGGAGTTCGGCCGGGTGGCGCCGACCGCTGGTCGAAAGTCGCGCCGACGCTGATCCGTTCCTTCGAGAGCCGGATGACCCAGATCCAATAACCAGTCCCCCACAAATGTACGGTGTACAGGTCGCGTTGCGTATCGCGGCCGTTGGGGAAGGTATGCGTCCACTCGTCACCGAACAGGCCGTCGGTCACGCCCTCGAACTGGCCCCAGACCGCTGTCGTCTGAAATCCGTCAGTCAGTTCCCGCCGCTCCGCGGCATGTCCGCGGCCGCGGGCCAACAACCGGTTGCGTCCAGAACAGTCGACGACCCAGTGCGTTCGGATGATGTTGCTGTGCCCGGTTGTGCCGTCCAGCCATTCCACCTGATGCCAGTCCGCTCCCGGGGAGATCTGTATGTCGCTCACTCGGGCGGTGTCGACGAAAGTGATTCCAGCACGCCGTCGGACGGCCGCACACATCGAATCCTCCGCTTCGGGACGGACGATCTGCATGTCGAGGAACATGCAGCGGAACCACTTCTTGTCGGGCGCAATATCGTAGAGATAATGCGGCGGATGCGGGTCGGCGTTGATGGCCCACTCGGTGGCGTCGCGGAAGTCCGATCTGTTCTCCGTGCCGTGGGAGAACCATACACCGAGTTTCGCGAATGATTCCTCGGTGATGAACTCATCCAGCTCGCCCACAGTGCGGAGAAAAGCACTTGTGAAGACTAGGAACGACTCTCCAACCTTGTAGCTGTGTTTCTTGTCGCGAAGGTTGTCGATCAGCGTTACTCGCAGGCCTCGTTTGGCAAGCTGAAGGGCGTTCGCCAGGCCTATGATGCCGGCACCGACCACCACGACATCAGTTTCGGAGGTCGCCTGCCGAATCACCGGCAAGCCCTCCGGTGAATGCGCTTTCTCGTTGGTCATCAAATCAGATCTTTGTCGAAGTTTCCGGGAAACGCGGTCGGCCTCGCCCACCGGCTGGATTTTCGCATCTGGTCTCGCGTGCTTAGTCTCGCATAAATTTACTTCGTCATACGCGCGCAGGACTGGTGTCGACGATACCAAGGGACTTTGCTGGCTGGCTCCGCAACCAGATCCGGCCGCCACGTTAATGGTCTTCCTGACTGCCCCGCTTCGCAGGGCCTCCCCCAGCTCTGGCGTCATCTCATTGCATGGAACACGGATGTACAACACCCGACTATTGCAATTGATTGGCTTGTGGATGTGCCATTGCCCTGGCTGCCTACACCCGCTCCAGCCGGTCGGCTCCGGCTCCTGGCATCCCAAGGCTGCTGGCAGTGCAGTCTGCGTCCTCGGCATGGGTGCAGCCTGAGCGACGGACCGGTGTGCGGGGACGGGAGAACTACCTGTCTCACTACCTGTCCGCTCACTTGCCCACCTGTCTGTCCCGGTTGTCCACCCGTCTGTCCCGATTGTCCACCCGTCTGTCCCGATTGTCCACTTATCCGGCCAAGTTGTGTCCCCCCATAGGTAGCGGGACGGTGTTGTGTGTGTCCGGACGTGGAAGGTCGAACCTGCCGGCGGAACTAACCAGCTTCGTCGGTCGCAGACGGGAGCTGGCAGAGGCATTGCGGTTGCTGGCCGGCGCCCGGTTGCTCACGCTGACCGGGCCCGGGGGGGTCGGGAAGACCCGCCTCGCCCTTCGGCTCGCGGCGGACCGGCAGCGCGCGTTCCCCGACGGTGTCTGGATCGCCGAGTTGGCCGACCTCGACGACCCGTCACTGGTCGTCGACGCGGTCGCCGAGGCGATGGACCTGCAGCTCCTCTCCGGGCGATGGACCGCGGCGACGCTCGCCGCGCACCTTGCTCCGCGCAGGATCCTGCTCGTGCTCGACAACTGCGAGCACCTCGTGGACACGTGTGCCCGGCTCGTCGACACCCTGCTGCGCGCGGGCCCGGACCTGCGGGTCATCGCAACCAGCCGCCACCTGCTCGGGGTGGCAGGGGAACGGGTGCTGAAGGTGCCCCCGCTGAGGGTACCCCCGGCGCCGGCCCCGGGCGCGGACCAGTCCGCGTTGGCTGGCGGGCTCATCCAGTACGAGGCGGTGAGCCTGCTGGCGGAGCGCGCGGCGGCGGTGCTGGGGGAATTCAGCCTCGACGAGGGCAACTGGCGGACCGTCGCGTCGCTGTGCCATCGCCTGGATGGCATCCCGCTGGCGATCGAACTGGCGGCTGCTCGGCTCCGGACGCTGTCCCTGGAGCAGATCCTCGATCGGCTCGACAACCGCTACGCCCTGTTGACGCGAGGCAACAGGGCCGGGCCCCGCCGCCAGCAGACCCTGCGCGCGCTGATCGACTGGAGCTTCGACCTGTGCACTCCCGAGGAGCAGCAGATGTGGGCGTGCCTGTCGGTGTTCGCCGACGGGTTCACCTTGGAGGCGGCTGAGCAGGTGGAGGGCGCCAGGTACCCGCCGGAGGTCGTGCTGGACCTGCTGAGCGGGCTGGTTGACAAGTCGATTCTGGTCCGTGAGGACGACGAGGAGATGGTCCGGTTCCGGATGCTGGACACCATTCACCAGTACGGCCAGGACCGCCTGCGCGAGTCCGGTCGGGAACAGGACGTGCGCCGTCGGCATCTCGCCTACTACCGCCGGATCGCGGCCCTCGCCGACGCTCAGTGGTGCAGCCCGGCCCAACTCGACTGGATCCGGCGGATCCGGAACGAGCAAGCGAACCTACGGGTTGCGCTGGACCTCTGCCTCACTACACCGGGCCTGGCGGAGACCGCTCTGTCCATCATGGTGGCCTTGTGGCAATACTGGGCCGCCATCGGGCTACTCAGCGAGGCGCGCTTCTGGTTTGATCGGGGGCTGAGCAAGGCCACGGAGCCGGACGGGATCCGGGCCATCGGTCTGCAATCGGCCGCCCACGCCGCGTCCCTCCAGGGCGACATCACCGCGGCCGCGTCGCTGCTGGCCGAGGCTCGCGATCTGGCCGCCAGGCTGCACGAGCAGCGGGTGCTCGCACGCATCGCCTGCGTCGAGGGCAGGCTCGCCGCCATCAGCGGGGACACGTCGGCGGCGGTGGAGCGCAGTCAGGACGCCCGCCGCCGGTTCACTGACCTCGGCGAGCCGCTCGGTCTCGCCCAATCACTGCTCTATCTCGGGCTGGCCCACGGAATCCGCGAGGAACAGGACGCGGCGGCGACCGTCTTCGCGGAATGCGTGGCGTTGACTGAGCGCTTCGGCGAATGCTGCTTCCGCTCGTTCGCTCTGTGCGGCCTCGGTCTGGCGGCCTGGCAGCTAGGCGAGTTGGAGCAGGCGATGGAGCACCATGCCGCGGCCATCTCCCTCAAATACGCGTTCCACGACCATGTCGGCATCGCCGTCGCGCTGGAGCAGCAGGCGTGGGTCATGGCCTCGGCCGGTCGGCACCACGAGTCCGCGGTCCTGCTCGGCGCGGCCGGGCGGATCTGGCGTGAGACCGGGGCGTCGATCGCCGTCTTCGGGCTCGCCCTGTTCCACCACCGATGCGAGGCCGCCCTGCGACGCGTTCTGGATCAACGGAAGCTCGAACGCGCCCTAGCGCAGGGCGCGGAACTCGACCTGGACGAGGCCGTCGCCGCGGCTACCCAGGGCACCGGGACTCCCGTCGCCCACCCCGTTGTTCCCGCCGGCGAGCCGGAGGTGCCCCTGACCCCTCGGGAGCGTCAGGTGGCGGACCTCGTCGCCCGCGGTCTGAGCAACAAGGAGATCGCGAGCTACCTGGTGATCGCCCAGCGCACGGCGGAAGGTCACGTCGAGCGCATTCTCGGCAAGCTCGGTTTCACCTCACGGGCCCAGATCGTCGCGTGGGTTAAGGACAGCAGCAGGAGCCCCCAGGAACGTACGTGTGAGCCGCAGCGACATGTTGGCGAGCGCGAGCGGAGCGCATCCACCTCACCCCGGCCTCCTCATGGAGATTCTGGAGGCGTACCACCTCACGGATAGTCACGGGCCGCGGCTTCGCTGGCGGCTGTGGATCATCTGACGGGGCCTCATCACAGGTCTCATCAGAGCGCAGATCTCCGGACCGGGACACCAGGGCACCTCCTCCTGGCTGGGCCCGGTCGAGGCCCGGCGTGTCCGCCCCATCGACAACCACACCAAAGTGGAGAATATGTTAACCAAATGGCTGAGAAGCGGCCAGGCATGGGTACTCTGTCCTTCGCTATATCAACTGAGTCGCTGAGGAGCGTCCTCGTGTCGAAGCAGAGGAAGAGCGACGATCGACCGCCCCGGGTCTTCCCGGATCTTGCGGACCCGACCCGGCGCGACCTGGTCGAACGGCTGACCGACAGCGACATCACGGCCACTACAACCGACGGCTCCGCCAACGACGCTCCGGTCAAGAAGGCGGATCAGACCATCCGCGCACATCCGAGTAAGGGTTCGGGTGAACGGACGCGGGATGCTGGAGGAAACACCTCCAGGGCGGTTGCGGTGATTGGGATCGGATGTCGCCTCCCCGGCGGCGTTGGTTCCGCGGCGTCGCTGTGGGATTTCCTCCGCGACGGTCGTGATGCGGTCACCGATGTGCCATCAGAGCGATGGAGTGAGGCGTCGCGGGAAGCGTCGCAGGCGGAGACCGATCGGAACGTGCTGTGGCGTGGCGGGTTTTTGTCGGAGGACGTCGGCGCCTTCGATCCAGAGGCCTTCGGTATCGACCCGACCGAGGCAGAGTCGATCGATCCTCAGCATCGGCTGTTGCTGGAGATCGTGCAGGAGGGGTTCGAGCACGCTGGATTGCCAACCGATGACCTGGTAGGGAGCAGCACTGCTGTGTTCGTCGGCATGTCCAACTTGGACCATATGCTCCACGCACATCAGCTCCCGAGCTACGGGGGCCCCTACTTTGTGCCCGGTAACCAGGCCGGACCGGCATCCGGTCGGATATCGCACGTCTTCGGTTTGCGCGGTCCCAGCATGACCGTGGACACGTCGTGTTCGACAGGGTTGGCCACCGTGTACCTGGCATGTAACAGCCTTCAGCGGGACGAGTGTGACCTCGCGCTCGCTGGCGCGGTCAACCTGCTACTCAGCCCCCGAACGTTCCTGGCCTATAACGAGTTGGGAGTGCTATCTCCCACCGGGCGATGCTTCAGCTTTGACGAACGAGCGGACGGCTACGTTCGGGCCGAGGGCTGCGTGGTCCTCGTACTTAAACGTCTCGACGACGCGATGCGTGACCAGGACCGCGTGCTCGCCGTGCTGCGGGGGGTGGCGGTCAATCATGACGGGAAGACGTCCCCGTTCACCGTTCCTTCCGGGCAAGCGCAGGAAGAGGTGTTCCGTACCGCCCTGGATATTGCCGATGTCGACCCGGAAGAAATTGGAATGATCGAAGCGCACGGCACCGGAACCATCGTTGGCGACCCGATCGAGTTCCGTTCACTGGCCGCCGTCTACGGACGGGGGCGAGACCGGTGTGCATTGGGTTCGGCTAAGACGAACTTCGGCCACGCCGAACCCGCCGCGGGCATGGTGGGGCTACTCAAAGCCATCTTGTCGGTGTACCACGGTGAGGTCCCGGCGTCCCTGAATTTCCGGCGGTGGAACCCCACTATCAACCCGTCCGGCACCAGGTTGTTCGTTCCGACCGTAACGACACCGTGGCCAGTCACCGGTGGTCCGCGCCTCGCGGCCGTGTCCTCCTACGGTGTGGGCGGGACCAACGCGCATGCCATCGTGGAGGAACCGCCGGATTCCAGCTCCCCGGTCGCGCCGAGGTCGTCCAGCAGCGACGATTCCGTTCTCACGTTCCTGCTGTCGGCAGGATCAGAAACTGCGCTGCGGCATTCCGCGGTCAGGCTCGCCGACTGGCTCATCGGCTTCGGCGCGACGACACCCTTGAAAGATGTCGCGCACACACTCGCGGTACGCCGCTCGCACGGCCCCGAGAGACTGGCGGTCGTCGCTCGCTCCCGGGACGATCTCGTCAACCGCCTACGCGCGTATGCCGACGGGACACACCCCCGTCCTGAAGGAATGGTCAACAATTATGTCCACGCCGAGCACGCAACGGGACCGGTGTGGGTGTTCAGCGGCCACGGCTCGCAGTGGCCCGGTATGGGGCGAGACCTGTTCGCCACCGAACCCGTGTTTGCCGACACGATCGCGGAACTCGACCCCCTGATTCGCGCCGAGTCGGGCTTCTCGCCGGAGGAGGTGCTGCGGGCCGGTGACGAGGTGACCCGAGTCGACCAGGTACAGCTCTTGATCTTCGTGGTACAGGTCGCTCTGGCACGCACCCTGCAATCCCACGGCATCCACCCCGCCGCCGTAGTAGGACACTCCATGGGCGAGATCGCCGCCGCCGTGATCGCGGAGGCGTTGACCGTGGAAGACGGCATCCGCGTCATCTGCCGTCGGTCCCGGCTGTGCGTTCCCATCGCCGAAGCCCGCGTTGCGGCGATGGCGGTCGTCGAACTGGATGCGGCCACGGTCCAGGCAGAGATCGACCATCTTCCCGACGTGGCTGTCGCGTTCTTCGCCGCACCCCGGTCCACCGTGATCGGCGGTACTCGAGTCGAAGTCGAACGACTGGTCGAAAGCTGGACATCCCGCGACGTTCCCACGCATATGATCAATGTCGATGTCGCCTCGCACTGCCCCCTGATCCATCCAGTCGCCGATGCGTTGACCGCCGAGCTCAGCGATATACGGCCTAGGCAGCCGACGATTCGTTTCTATACCACGGTTCTGCCTGATCCGCGGCAGACACCCACATTCGATGCTGCCTACTGGGGTGAGAACATGCGCTGCCCGGTTCGGGCGGTGGATGCCACGACCGCCATCGTCAACGACGGACACCAGCTTTTCCAGGAGATCTCTCCACATCCGGTGGCAATCCACCCGCTTATTCTGACCCTCCAGGCGGCCGGGGCGCCGGAGGCCACGATTGTACCGACTATGGATAACAGGCACGATCAGGCCACAGCCCTACGAACGAGCATCGCAGCGCTTCATTGCGCCGGGCTCGACATGAATTGGCGGCGGTGGCACGGCGATGGAGCCAT
Organism: Frankia sp. CoBUL1; assembly: GCF_978021245.1. Taxonomy (NCBI): domain Bacteria; kingdom Bacillati; phylum Actinomycetota; class Actinomycetes; order Frankiales; family Frankiaceae; genus Frankia; species Frankia sp. CoBUL1. The sequence goes on along the minus strand of NZ_CDXDOS010000054.1, from coordinate 426 downwards.
CGCGGACGTGCCGCCTACGACGTGGGACAGACGCACCTATCTGATCAAGCCACTCAGGAAACTGGCACGACCGACCGACTCGGCTCGGTCAGCGCATGCAGAGCCGACCGAGCAACGTCCGGACACTGAGACGGACGCCGACATCAGCGCCGAGATTTCACAGGTTGCTGGCGATGAACGCCTCAAGATCATCAGGCGGAAAATCATTGAGATCTTGCGCGAGGTCCTCAGCTTGCGAGCGCGTCGACTGAGCCCTGGTGCCGCCTTTTCGGAACTCGGCCTGAACTCCCTACGCGCCGTGGAATTCCGTGGACGAATCCAGCAAATATTCAAGGTCTCCATCTCGCTCGCCGCAACCCGGGAGCATCCCACAATCGCAGAATTCAGTGAGTATATCGCCGAACTGCTGTAGCCTCGACCCAGGGC
>NZ_CDXDOS010000053.1:0-17675 GCF_978021245.1 Frankia sp. CoBUL1 | reverse complement strand
GTAATACACATCCGGAAGATCAACTTTGGTCATGGGCTGCGAAAACTCCAACCAAGATCGAACTATCTAGGAAACTCCCGCTAGAGATCCGGGTCCTCGTCGGGGCGGGCCAGCCAGGCGGCGAGCCGGTCGATCGCGTCCTCGAAGCCGGGATACAGGTCCACGAAGACGCGCAGCGAGTCGGCGAGACCCTCGTAGGTCAGGCTCTCCGGGCCGCGCCGCGCGGCGAGTTCCTCGATCCCCCGGTCGGTGAAGTACATCGCTGCCCCCTGTCTGGCGAGCGGATGGCTGGCGAGCCGGACCGGCCGCCGCACGCCGGTGGCGCTGCCGGGCACGGCGGCCTGGGAACACCACCGGTGCGGCGGCCGGTCCTCGGATCGGGCGACGCACCGCCGGCCGCGCGCTCAGTTCTCGAACGCCGCCTCGACCAGGGCCTGCTGCTCGCGCTCGTGCACCTTCGACGACCCCGAGGCCGGGGCCGCGGCGGCGCGCCGGGAGATACGACGCAGCCGGGTGCCGCCGGGCAGGAACTCGGTCAGGTTGAGGGCCATGTGCGGGTAGGCGCCCTGGTTCGCCGGCTCCTCCTGGAGCCAGACGATGTCCGTCACGTTCGGGTAACGCTCCAGGACCTGCGCGAGCTCCGGCCCGGGCGTCGGGTAGAGCTGTTCGACGCGCAACAGGGCGAATCGCTCGGCGTCGTCCTGCTTCCCCCGAGCGGCTGCGAGATCGTAGTAGACCTTGCCCGCCGTGAGCAGTATCCGGCGCACGGCCGACGGGTCCGTGACGGACCCATCGTCGATCACCGGCTGCCAGCCGCCGCCGGTCAGCTCGGCCACGGTGGACGTTGCGGCCTTCAGCCGCAGCATCGACTTGGGGGTGAAGACCACCAGCGGACGCCGGACCGGCGAGAGGGCCTGCCGGCGCAGCAGGTGGAAGTAGCTGGCGGGGGACGAGGGTGCGGAGACCGTCATGTTGTTGTCCGCGCACAGCGACAAGAAGCGCTCGATGCGGGCGGAGGAGTGGTCGGGACCCTGACCCTCGTAGCCGTGCGGCAGCAGCAGGGTGACCGCCGACCGCTGGCCCCACTTGGCCTCACCGGCGGTGATGAACTCGTCAATGATCGACTGGGCGCCGTTGGCGAAGTCGCCGAACTGCGCCTCCCAGAGCACCAGCATATCCGGCCGGGCGACCGCGTAGCCGTACTCGAAGCCCATCGCAGCGAACTCACTCAACAGCGAGTCGTAGACGTAGAAGGTGCCGACACCGTCGTTCACGATGGTGCCGTCGAGGCCGTGGCGCAGGGTCCGCAGCGGGGTGTGGTCCGCGGCGCTGTGCCGGTCGACCAGCACGGCGTGCCGCTGGCCGAAGGTGCCCCGCCGGCTGTCCTGACCGGTCAGCCGCACCGAGCGGCCGTCGAGCAGGAGCGTTCCGAAGGCCAGGGTCTCCGCCAGCGCCCAGTCGATCAAGCCGGTCTCCACCATCTGGGCCCGCCGCTCGACCTGGGGACGCAGCCGTGGATGGACGGTGAAGCCCTCCGGCAGGTTGACCTGGGTCTCGATGACCTTCTTCACGGCCTCGTCGGACACGGCGGTGCTGACCGCGGCCGCCGCGGCGGCCTCCTCCGGGGTGGTGATGATGCGTGGCTGCGGCGACGAGCTCGCCGGGGTGGTGTCCCGGGTCTGCGCGAAGGCCTTCTCGAGCTCCGCGCGGTAGCTCTTCATCGCTTGCTCGGCCTCCTCGCGGGTGATGTCCCCGCGGCCGATCAGCGCCTCGGTGTAGAGCTTGCGCACCGAACGCTTGCTGGCGATGGTGTCGTACATCAACGGCTGGGTGAACGAGGGCTCGTCCATCTCATTGTGCCCGCGCCGCCGGTAGCAGACCAGATCGATGACGACGTCCTTGTGGAACGCCTGGCGGTACTCGAACGCCAGCGCCGCAACCCGGACACACGCCTCCGGGTCGTCCCCGTTCACGTGGAAGATCGGTGCCTGGACCATCCGGGCGACGTCGGTGGCGTACACCGACGACCGGCCGGAGTCCGGCGAGGTGGTGAATCCGACCTGGTTGTTGATGACCAGGTGTACGGTGCCACCGGTGCGGTATCCGCGCAGCTGGGACAGGTTGAGGGTCTCGGCGACGACCCCCTGCCCGGCGAACGCGGCATCGCCGTGGACGAGTACCGGCAGAACGGTGAAACCCGCCGAGCCCTTGTCCAGAATGTCCTGCTTGGCGCGGACGACGCCCTCGGTGACCGGGTCGACCGCCTCGAGGTGCGACGGGTTCGCGACCACCGAAACCGGTACCGTGCGGCCGTCCTGGCCGGTGTAGACGCCCTCGGCGCCGAGGTGGTACTTGACGTCGCCGGAGCCGTGCGCCGTCTGCGGGTCGAGGTAGCCCTCGAACTCGGCGAAGATCTGCCGGTAGGACTTGCCGACGATGTTGGCGAGCACGTTCAGCCGGCCGCGATGGGCCATGCCGATGACGACCTCGTCCATCCCCGCGCCGGCGGCGCGCGAGAGAACCTCGTCGAGGGCGGGGATCGTCGACTCGGCGCCCTCGAGGGAGAACCGGCGCTGGCCGACGTACTTGGTCTGCAGGAACGATTCGAACGCCTCCGCGGCCCCGAGCCGCTCCAGCACGTGCAGCTGCTCGGCCGGGTCCGGCCGCTCCGCGGCCCGCTCGACCCGGGCCTGGATCCAGGCACGCTCATCCGGTTCCTGGATGTGCATGTACTCGATGCCGACCCGACGGCAGTACGAGTCGCGCAGGACCCCCAGGACGTCGCGCAGGGACATCGTCCGGTGCCCGGCGAAGCCGCCGACGGCGAACTCGCGGTCGAGGTCCCACAGGGTCAGCCCGTGGCTGATGATGTCGAGGTCGGGATGGCTGCGGATGGCGAACTCGAGCGGGTTCGTGTCCGCCATGAGGTGGCCGCGTACCCGGTAGGCGTGGATCAGTTCCAGCACCCGGGCGTTGTGGTCGAGGTCGCCCTCGTGCACGACCGGCATGTCGGCGACCCAGCGCACGGGCTCGTAGGGCACCCGCAGCGACTGGAAGATCTCGTCGTAGAAGCCGTCCTCGCCGAGGAGTAGCTGATGCATCCGGCGCAGGTACTCACCCGACTGGGCGCCCTGGATGATGCGGTGGTCGTAGGTGCTGGTCAGCGTGATGATCTTGGAGATCGCGAGCTTCGCCAGGGTGTTCGCCGACGCGCCGGAGAACTCGGCCGGGTACTCCATCGCCCCGACGCCGATGATCGTGCCCTGGCCCTCCATCAGGCGGGGCACCGAGTGCACGGTGCCGATGCCGCCGGGGTTGGTCAGGCTGATGGTGACGCCGGTGAAGTCGTCGGTGGTCAGCTTGTTCGTCCGGGCCCGGCGCACGAGGTCCTCGTAGGCCTGCCAGAACTGGGTGAAGTCCAGCGTCTCGGCCTTCTTGACGGCGGCGACGACGAGCTGGCGGCCCTTCGGGGTCACCAGGTCGATGGCGAGGCCCAGGTTGATGTGCTCCGGCTGGACGACGGCCGGCTTGCCGCCCACCTCCGTGTAGGAGGCGTTCATGACGGGATGCGCGGCCAGCGCCTTGACCATCGCGTAGCCGATGATGTGCGTGAAGGACACCTTGCCGCCGCTGGAGCGGGCCAGGTGCCGGTTGATCACGATGCGGTTGTCCGCGAGCAGCTTGGCCGGCACCGCCCGCACCGAGGTCGCCGTCGGGATGTGCAGCGAGGTCTCCATGTTGCTGACCACGCGGGCGGCGGCGCCGCGCAGCGGCGTGGCCGCCTCCGGAGCCTGCCTGTCGGCGGGTGCCGCCTGCTTCGGGGGCCCGGCGGGCTGTGCCGACGCCGGGACCGGCGCGGCCGGAGTGGACGGTGCGGCCGCGCTCGGCTTCACCGGAACAGGCGTAGTGTGGAAGACCTCACCATCCGGCGAAACCTCCCCGTTAGGTGCCGCCGTGGCGGCCTGCCCGGCGCCGCCCGCAGCGGCGGGCGGCGCGCCGGGGTGGTAATCGGAGAGGAACTCGCGCCACTCCGGTGACACGCTCTGCGGATCTTCGAGAAACTGTTGGTAGATCTCGAAGACCAGCCATTCATTGGGTCCGAAGTCAGGTCCTGACGCAGGTACCGTCGGTGCTGTCACGGGGCCATTCGCCTCTATCCACGGTCTCGCTTCTCGGCCTCCGATAAGGCCCTTCCGCCACCGTCTGCCTATCCTACCCGCTCTGGGCATCCCGGCCTGGCCTGTCCATGATCGGTTACGAGTAGATTGCTCGGCGTGTTCTCCGGGATGGGCGGACCGGCGCCGGGAACGTCCGGTAGCTACAGCCAATCAGGGCGAGAGCGAGATCGTTCCATCGTTCATCGCGCGGTGGGGATACTCCCGGGCGGGCCGTCGGTTATGCTTCGGTGACGCCGGCCCGCATCATGGCCCCCGGACCCAATAAATGTCGCTTCGAGCGACCTACGCCCGTGAGGCGACCTGGCGGGCCGGCGTCTGCCTCCTGATGTTTCTGCTCCTCGGTGTCTTTCTCCCTTGGTATCGGTGTCCCTCTTGGTGTCGTTGTCCCTTGGTGTGTCCGGGGTCAGGATGCGTCCGTCGCGGACTGCCCGTAGTGATCCCACCCATCGCTGCCTACGGGGCGTTCCCCGTCCACTGTCACCCCCGCGCCGGCCGATCCCGCGCCGCTCAGGACCGAACCGATCACCATGCACCCGGCCGGCGGGGTCACTTCTGGGGGAAGGCAGGCGACCAGCGGGTGATCCTCGCCGCCGCCGAGTACCCAGCGCAACGGGTCCACATCAAGGGCAGCCCCGGCCGACCGCATCGCCTCGTCGATCAGGAAGGCTTCCGACGCGAGATCGATGGACACCCCCGAGGCCACGGCGATGTGACCGAGATCCGCCACGAGACCGTCCGAGACGTCGCACATGGCGTGCGCGCCCGCGGCGGCGAGCACCGGCCCGAGCGCGTAGGGCGGCCGGGGCCGGCGGTGCGCCGCGATCAGCTCCTTCCATCGCGGGTCGTCGACCCATCGGGAGTCGCCGGCTGCCGAACCCGCCGTGAGTAGGGCCAGCCCCGCCTGGGCCCACCCGAGACGACCAGCGAGCACCACGGCATCGCCGGGCCGGGCGCCCGAGCGCAGGACCGGCGGCCGGCCCTGCAGGTCACCGAGCGCGGTCACCCCGAGCATGATCAAATCCGCGGAGCTGACGTCCCCGCCGGACACGGAGGCACCGGCCTGCGCGCATTCCTCGGCCATTCCGTCGGCCATCGCCAGGGCCCAGTCGACCGCGAGGTCGCCGGGTGCGGCGAAGCCGAGGAACAGGCCGGTGGGCCTCGCCCCCATCGACGCCACGTCGGCGAGGTTCTGCGCGGCGGCCTTGTGCCCGACATCCACCGCGGACGACCAGTCCCGGCGGAAGTGGCGTCCTTCGAGCAGCAGGTCGGTGGTGACGACCACCCGACCGTCCGGGGCGGCCAGCACCGCCGCGTCGTCCCCGGGGCCGACCAGCACGTCCCGTCCATGGGAGAAACGCGCCGTCACGGCCTCGATCAAGCCGAACTCGCCCAGATCGCGCAGCGTCGCCCCCGCCGGGGGTTTCCCGTGACTTCCCATTCGCCATATCCTCCAATATCTAGATGATCTAGATATTCCATCCTCGGGCGGAGTTTCCCGCCGGACCGACCGGACCGACCGGACCGACCGGACCGACCGGTCCCGGGGCTTCCGGCCGGAGGCGGCACCGACGGGTGGATGGTGGCGTGCCGGGGCGTGCCGGATGCGGCCCTGGCCGCACCGCCTACCCGGAGACAGCGGAATGACCGTGATCGCAACGTCTGCGTCACCTTCCCGACATATGCTGCTGGAAATCTGACGCGCGTGCGAAGCCAGACCTGTCCGCGTGTATGTTGTCCGCGGCCTGCCGTGATCCGTGGGGTCGGTCAGCCGCGCGCCCAGGCGATTCGGCCCAGCGGAGGTCCGCTGACCAGGCATCGGTCCAGGTAGGGTCGGGTGGCGCTGCAGCCTGGCCGAGGAAGGATCGAGGGAAGGCACTACCTGCCCTCCACCCCCGAGACCATCAGATGGGGTGAGCTGCCGAACGCCCTGACCAGGCCGGTTCTCAGTATCGACTCCGGCGCCACGGTCACCTTCGACACGGTCAGCCAAGAGGGGATCCTCTGCGACCAGGGGCGCGATCCCGACGCCTTCTTCGCCGGTTTCGGGGTCGCGCCGTCGGAGGTGCTGGCCGACGCCCGGGCGATCGCAGCTTCGGGTATCCCGCACCGGTTCGGGGTGGACGGTCCCCACATCGTCACCGGACCGGTGTTCATCCGGGGCGCGGAACCGGGGGACGTGCTGCGGGTTGAGGTGGTCTCGCTGCATCCCCGCGCACGGTATGGGATCGTCTCGACCCGCCATGGCACGGGCCTGCTCGCCGGGGAGTTCCCCGAGGGGGGGCCGCCGGACGCGGACGCCGACGCCCGCCATTGGCGACGCTTCCGCACCGTTACCACCTTCTGTGCGGTGGAGCGCCGGCGGGGCCGCCTGTTCGGCGCCCTGACCAGCGTGAACGGCAGCAGGACCCGGTTTCCGTTGGCGCCGTTCCTGGGCATCATGGCGGTCGGCGTGGACACTACCACCAAGATCGTCCCCTCCACCTCGATCGGTCTGCACGGCGGCGCCCTGGACTGCCGGGAACTCGGCGCGGGCGCGCGGCTGTTCCTGCCGGTCCAGGTGAGCGGCGCGTTGTTCGCCGTCGGCGATCCGCATTACGCCCTCGGGGACGGGAAGATCGGTGCCACCGCCCTGGATGGCCCGCTACGGGCGACGCTGCGGCTGACCGTGCTGCGTGACACGGCGGCCCGGTCGGTTCTCGGCGCGCTGCGGGAACCGTTCATCGAGACCGACACGGCCTGGGTCACCCTGGGGCTCGACGTTGACCTCGCCGAGTCGGTCCGCCGCGCGGCGCGGTCGGCGGTGGTCTTCCTGCAGAGCCGGGTCGGGCTCGACCGGACCGAGGCGCTCGCCTACCTGTCCGCCGCGGCCGACTTCGGGGCCTGCCAGCTCGGCACCGGCACCCAGAGCGCGTTCTGCCGCATCCGCCGGGCGGACTTCACCGAACTGCCGATCGCGAAGCCACGACTGCCGCGATCCGGACTCGTGCGGATCGTCGGCGTGGGCGACTCGGAGACCGAGGACCCGACGGATCCGGAACACGCCACGGAGAAGACGCCGGATCGGGCCGACGAGAAGATCGGTCGCGCGGTGCGGATTCACTGGGCCGAGCCGGCCGGTGCCTCACCCCCGATCGATGCGGAAGCCGGCGGCCCGGACACCCCGTGACCGGCCGGGCGCCGGAGCAGGTGCCGAGGCATCCCCACGACGATCACGATCCCGACGTCCTGCCGGCGCCGTTCGAACCGGACGGGGTGACCGGGCCGCCGGCCTGACCGACCCGTTCGGCCCGCGGGGAGCGGTCGCCCCCACCGGCGCCCGGGGCCGCGCCCGTGCCTCGCCGGAGGACCGGGATCGAATCACGGGCCGAACCGCGCGGATCGGCGTCCGGCGGTGCGTCGTCGAGGCCCTCCAGATCGGACAGGGCGATGGGCCGCCACCGATGCAGCGCCTCGTCGGCGCTCGCCCGGACGGTGGAATGTTCGACACGGGGGAGGCCGGTGGCGGCCTCGTCCCGCAGTCCTCGCGCCCCGGTGTTCACGGGCGCGATGCCGGCTCTCGCCAGCCGCGGCCACAACGAGGCCAACGCGGCGTCGGCGTCGAGTTCGAACTCGGACTGGCGGACCCGCCAGAACCGCCAGCCAGCCCGGCGCAGCTCGCGCTCCCGGGCGAACTCGTGCGCGATCTCGTCCGGACCGGAGCCGACGTCCCCGTCGCACTCGACGGCGAGCCGGGCCCGATCGCCCGAGACGACCAGGTCGACCCGCCGACCGTTGATCTCCACCTGCGGGGTGACCAGGTAGCCGCGGCCGGCGATCTCCCGGAAGACCCGCTGTTCGAACAGGGATCCGAAGGCCGGATGCGGACGGTTGGTCGGCACTTCGGCGAGTGCCGGGGGCTCCTCGCCGCGGCCGGCGGCCGCCGGGTGCGTCGTGGACAGCACGTAGCTCAGATAGTTGTGCCGCAGATCGCGAGGGTCAAGATCGGTGACCGGTACGGAGTGGAACAGCCAGACCTGGTCGCGGGCCCGGGAGGCCGCGACGTTGAACCGCCGCTGGTACTCCAGCCGGGTCAGCGGGGTGATGCGCGAGTCGGGCGCCACCACCAGGGACAGGAAGACGACGTCGCGCTCGTCACCCTGGAAGTCGGCGGGGACGCCCACCCGCAGCCGTCGACGCTGGTGCTCGGCGGCGGACATCCGGTCGGCCAGCTGGTCGCGGATCAGCGCCGCCTGTGCGGTGCCCTGTGGGACGACGACGCCGAAGGAGAGCCGGGCGTACCGGGGATCCTCGGCGCAGGAGAGCACCTGTGCGACCAGGGCATCGGCCTCGGCCGGATTGCGTGGACCGAGGCCCGCGTCCGTGGTGAAACCGTGGGGAACGAACCGGGCGACCAGCGGCGGCAGCCGGTCGGCACCAAACTGGCGCAGGGGAAGCAGCGGCGCGTCCCGGTAGAACATGGCCGACGACCACTCGATGATCTCCGGCATGCACCGGAAGTGCTCCCGCAGCCGGATCACCTCGCCGAAGCGGGTTCGCAACAGCGTGAACAGGCTCGACCGGGGGGTGAACCCGACGCGTAGCCATGCCGGCACCTCCGGCAGCAGAGCCTCCAGCCGGTCGAAGACCCGGTCGAGCTCGTCCGTGACCTCCACCGGCGGCGTGCACTGCCGGTCGTCGCCCACGACGATCACCCGTGGGGCGAGCCAGAGCAGGAACAGGCTGTCGAGCCCGGCCTGACTGCCTTCGTCGACGATCACGACGTCGAAGCTGTCGCGCACCGCCGGGATCGTCGACAGCACCTCCCGGATCGGCATGACCCAGGCCGGCACCGCCGTCTGGGCGATCTCCATCGCCTCCCGGGCGGCCTGGCGGAAACGCTCGGCGTGGCGGCCGCCGAAGGTGCCGCTGGCCGCCACCGCGTCGGCATAGGCGCGCAGCGCGGCCGACTGCTCGGCGCCCATCCGTTCGAGGCAGTGTTTCCACGCGCGGGCGCCGGCCAGCTCCGCGGTGGCCGCGGCGACCATGTCCTCCGCCGCGTCCAGCTCGGCGTCCAGATCGACGGGTGGTCCAGCCGGGCCGCCGGGGGCCGTGGCGGCGCCGGGGGCCGTGGCGGTCAGCCAGCTCGCGGCCACCGCCCAGGACCAGGCGGTCGTGAACGCCGCGAGCCTGGCCGGCCAGATCTCCGCTCCATTGGGCCGGGTCGCGCCGGCCGTCGAGACGAGGAGATCGGCGAGGTCGGGATGTGCCGCGCGCAGCCGGCCGAGCAGCTCGTCCCGGCGCAGCGCCACCTCCCGGGCAGCCATGGTGGTGGCGAGCGCGGCCCGGGTCCGCGTGTACGCGGCCACATTGCGGGCCGCTACCGCGCCGGCCAGCTCGGCGACCTCGGACGGCGTGCCCGCCGCGGTGGCAAGCCCGGCGTAGCCCTCCCGCAGTTCCCCCAGCGCCCGCTCGGCGTCGGTGGCGGCTGCCATCGGGCGCAGCGCGGCCATGACGGCCGCGAGATCCCGGACGCGCTCGGCGGAGTCCATCGCCGGTGCCCGGCCGGGCACGATGTCCTCCAGGATTGCCACGACCCGGTTCCGCGCCGCCACGATCGCCTGGATCTCCGTGACGGCCTCCTGCGCCTCAACCAACCGGGACAGGCGTACCTCGAAGGGATCGGTGGGCCGCGGCGCGATCCCGACCAGGACCCATCCGCGGGTCGCGGCCTCGACCGCGACCTCCGCCCGGAGCCGGACGAGCACGAGATCGAGCAGCTCCGGGGTGGTCGGCGCGACGCCGTCCACCAGCGTCCGGGTCAGCAGCGTGTCCGCCTCCTTCTGGACCTTCGGCCGGAACCTGCGCCGCAGCTCGCCCCCGGCGTCGAGGTACTCGCGCAGCGCCTCCCCCCGGGCGAGCAGGGCGGCGGGGTCGAAGCCCGGATCCGCCGGGGAGCCGGCGTCGGCTGCCGAGGCGGAGCCGTCCGGGGAGGCGGAGGTCGGAAGGGCGACCGCGTGCAGACCGAGCTCGGTCACGTGCCGCGTCGCCTCGGCGATCATCGGCGTGGCCGCGGCCACCTTCGCCCAGAGGACCCGGTCCCGGCCGGCGAGGGCGTCGTCGAGGGCCGCCGGAACCCAGTGCCGTCTGTTCGACCGCTGCCCGCGCCCGTCGAGCTCCTCGAGTGCGCGGGAGAGGCCGGCGACCGCCTGCTGTAGCGGATCGAGGGAGACCACCGCGGGATCGACCGCGGCGAGCGTGTCGAGGAGACCTCGGGTCGCGGGACGGACGGCCGCGCGGGCAAGGCGGACCGCCTCGTCGGCCGCGCGGGCGGTGGCCACCAGGTCCGCGAACCGTTCGGCGGGTAGGAATCGGCTCATCTCGACCACCGGGCCGGCGGACCGGTCCGTGCCGACGTCCTGACCGGATCGCAGCAGGGTGTGGAGCTCCAGTGCCTCGGCGTCGGTCAACGGTGGGGGAACCGGGGCAGGGCTGACAGACCCGGACCCCGTCGCCGTGGTGGTCGTGGTCGTCGTGGTCGTGGTGGCGGTGGCGGTGGCGGCCGCGCTCCGGGGCACGGGCCGCGGCAGCCACCGCGACGCGTCGGCCTCGGCCCGGACCCGCGCCGCGATGCTCGCCCGCGTCCCGCCCCAGCCTGCGGCCACCTCGCTGTCCGGATGCACCGTGTGCTCGGCCAACCGCAGGGCGCGGGCCCGGTCCGCCAGGACATCGCGGGCGCGGATCGCCTCCTGCCGGCGCGTGGCGGCCCGCGCGATCCGCCGGTCGAGCGCCTCGGGGTGATAGGTGGCCTTCTCCGCAGCCAGGGCGCTCACGCTCGCGGCGAGCTCGGGGGAACCCACGCCGATGCCGCCAAGCTCGTCCGCTTCGTCTTCGGCCCCGGCCGGGGCGGGGTCGAAGACTGCGTCGGGCCGGCCGTCCAGGTCCGCCCCCGCGTTCCCGGCCTGGTCGACCGGTGCGTCGCGCGCCTCCTCGGTATCGGTGAACGACACGCACAGCCGCTGCAGGTCCGGGGGCAGTTTCTCCCGCAGGACCCGCAGGGCTTGCGACTTCTGGCTGGTGACCAGAACCCGTTGCCCCTCCGCCAGCAAGGCGCAGACCAGGTTGGCGATCGTGTGCGTCTTGCCGGTGCCGGGCGGGCCCTCGACGACGACGCCGTTGTCGTGGCGAAGCCGCTCCAGCACCCGGGCCTGCTCGGGACTGGCCGGGAGCGGGAGCAGCGGGTCCGCACCGAGTTCGGCGCCGCTCGTCGCTCCCTCTGCCTCGAGCCAGGCCAACCGGTCGGCGGCGTCGAGGGTCTCCACCAGCTGGACGAGGCCGAGCGGCGGAGGTCCGTCACCCCGCAGGACGTCGAGCATCCGCTCGTAGTAGGTCAGCAGGGCGGCCTGGTCACGGGTGCGCAGGACGAAGGCCGGGGCGAAGGTCACCCGCGGGCGTGACGCGCTGTCGGGCGCGGGCGGCGCGAGGTCGGGTTCGAAGCCGTCCGTCGGCACGTCGAGCGCCAGCGCCAGCCAGTCCCGCAGCAGCCGGATGTCGTCCGGACCCAGTGGCGCCGACGGTCGTCCCCGCAGGCGCTCGTGCAGCGCGTTCGTCCGTTCCCGGCGGAAGCCGCCGATGCCGTCGAGTAGCGGGCCGTCGGCGAGGCGTGTCGTGGCCCCCGCCGGGACCCGCACCCTGATATCGGAGGTGACCGGGTCGATGTCGCAGGTCAGCCGGGTGGTCAGCAGGTGCTCGCGGACGGTGGGGCCGCCCGGTGGCTGCCAGGTCAGCAGGCCGGTTGCCAGCACGAGTTCCAGCGCGTCACCCTCCTGGGCCACCCGGGCCGCGACCGCGTGCAGCGTGTTGTGCAGATTGCGTCGCTCCGCGTCAACGCGCGCGCGTGTCGCCCAGAGCTGCCATCGCGGCAACCAGGCCTGGTAGGCCGCCGCGGCGGCGGCCTGCTCGGCGGCGGCGCCGTTCCACACCGGCGGCTGGTCGGGATCGGCGCCGGCCGCGTCGGGCAGCACGATCTGGCCGGCGAGGATCGCGGGCGGTGGCGGCGGTGGCGGCGGTGGGGGCAGGACGGTGGCGGCGGGGGCGGTCAGCAGCACCTCGCCGGCCCCGGCGTGCTCGGACAGCGGCACGCCGGCCGGGATGTCGGCGAGCCACACCGTGAGCGGATGCTCCTCGATGGTCCGGATCCGGCCCGACCGGGCCGCCGCGACCTCATGGAGGAACCGCACCAGCCGGTGACAGCGGTCCGCGAGGGCGGCATGCCGCTCGGGGCCGGCGGTCTGCGTCGTCATCAGGACCTCGCTCTGGAGATCCCGGCGCCCGCACCGGGAGGGAAACGCCGTCCGTCGGTTGTCGACACGCGACTTTCCTCCCGTCGGCGCTGTTCTCCCGATCCGTGGCACCACCGATCTGTGACGCCCCGTCCGCGAGATCGGCAGGATGCCGGCATCCTACGCATAATGACGTGCCCTCCTCCGGCGGAGCGACAGGAGGGGGTAGCCCGTCCGCGGGGTGCGGGTGCGGGTGCGGGTGCGGGTTCGGGTTCGGGTTCGGGTTCGGGTGAGGTTGCGGGTGAAGTTGCGGCGTGCCGCCGGCGGCATGGTGAGGCGGGTGCGACAACATACGCATCCGTGAGGTCACGGTTCTACGCTGATGTGCACATTCATTCCCGGTACTCGCGTGCCTGCAGTCGTGACTGCGATCTGGAGCACCTGGCCTGGTGGGCGGCACGCAAGGGCATCGCCGTCGTCGGCACCGGCGACTTCACCTATCCGGCCTGGTCTCAGGAGATCGCGACGAAGCTGGTTCCGGCCGAGCCCGGCCTGTTCCGGCTGCGGTCCGATCTTGAGCATGAGGTGCTGCGCACGTTACCGGCCTCCTGCCGGACGGCGACCCGCTTCATGATCTCTAGTGAGATCTCGACGATCTACAAGAGGGGCGACCGGACCCGTAAGGTCCATCATCTTCTCTACGCTCCCGACAGGGAGGCCGCCGGACGGATCACGGCGGCGCTGGCTCGGATCGGCAACCTCGCCGCGGACGGGCGTCCCATCCTGGGCCTGGACTCCCGCGATCTGCTGGAGATCACCCTTGGTGGCGGGGCGGGCTGCTATCTGGTCCCGGCGCACGTGTGGACGCCCTGGTTCGCGGTTCTCGGTTCGAAGTCCGGGTTCGACGCCGTCGAGGACTGCTACGGTGACCTCGCCGACGAGGTCTTCGCCCTGGAGACTGGGCTTTCGGCGGACCCGGAGATGTTCTGGCGGATCTCCGGTCTCGACCGCTACCGGCTGGTGAGCAACTCTGACGCCCACTCCCCGCCGATGCTCGGCCGGGAGGCGACGGCGTTCACCTGCGACCTCGACTACTTCTCCATCGAGGCCGCGCTGCGCGGCGGGGACGGCTTCGCGGGGACCGTCGAGTTCTTCCCGGAAGAGGGCAAGTACCACCTCGACGGGCATCGCAAGTGCGGGGTGGTCCTCACGCCGGACCAGACCCGGGAGGTCGGCGGACGCTGCCCCACCTGCGGCGGCGGCCTCACCGTCGGGGTCCTCAACCGGGTCGAGGCGCTGGCCGACCGGCGGCCCGGCCACCGCCCCGTCACGGCGCCCGACGTCACCTCGCTGGTTCCGTTGCCGGAGGTCGTCGGGGAGATTCTCGGCGTGGGCCCGAAGAGCAAGGCGGTCGCGGGCCAGGTGACGTCGTTGGTCTCCCGTCTGGGCCCGGAGCTCGACATCCTCGGCGACGTACCGCTCACGGACATCGCCGGGGTCGGATCGCCGGAGCTGGTCGAGGCAATCGGTCGCCTGCGCCGCGGGGAGGTGATCCGGCAGGCCGGGTTCGACGGCGAATACGGCGTCATCCGGTTGTTCGAACCCCAGGAGCTCGCCCGGGACGGTGGCACCCTGTTCGACCTGGGGTCCGGCGTGGCTGGTGGGCAGGACCGGATCGATGCGGGACCCTCCCTCGACGAGGCGCTCGCGGCGCGGGCGCGCCCGGCACCCGATGCCGCGGTGGTGCCGGGGGATGCCGCGGTGGCCGACAGCCAGCTGTTCACGCCGGTTTCCGGCGATACCCCGTCGGTGCTTGACGGGCTGGATCCCGAGCAACGGCTGGCCGCCTCGCACCTGTCCGGTCCGCTGCTCGTCCTCGCCGGACCGGGAACGGGCAAGACCCGTACGCTGGTCCACGCGATCGCACACCGGGTCGCTGAGCACGGGGTGCCGGCCGGGGAGTGCCTGGCGGTCACCTTCACCCGGCGTGCGGCCGGGGAGCTCGCCGAACGGCTCGCCGGCCTGCTGGGTGACGCCGCGGGACGGGTGCTCGCGACGACCTTCCACGGCCTCGGGCTTACGATCATCCGTGAGCAGCACGCGAAACTCGCCCGGGGCCCGCAGGTCCAGGTCGCGGACGACGCGGTGCGCGTGGAGCTAATCGCCGCGGCACTGCACGGTGAGGGCGACGCCCGAACGCGCCGGCGGGTGGCGGCCGGTGTCGCCGAGCTCAAGCGGCACCGAGCGCTCGGCCAGGCGATCCGCCACCATGACCTGGTTGGGGCGCTCGCCCGTTACGACGCCGCCCTGCGCGATCGGGACATGGTCGACCTCGACGATCTGATCACCCTGCCGCTGACCCTGTTGCGGTCGTCCCCGGATCTCGCCGAGCACTACCAGCGGCGGTGGCGCCACGTCTGGGTCGACGAGTACCAGGACACCGACGAACTCCAGTACCGCCTGCTGGGGCTGTTGTGTCCCCCCACGGCCAACCTGTGCGTGATCGGCGACCCGGACCAGGCTATCTACAGCTTCCGGGGTGCGGACGTCCGGTTCTTCCTGCGGTTCGAGCAGGACTACCCGAGTGCCCGCCCGGTCGCCCTGACCCGCGGCTACCGATCCACCCGCACCATCGTGCGGACGGCGCTCGATGTGATCGCGCCCGCGAGTCTGGTCCCGGACCGGACCCTGACCGCCGTGCGGGGCGCCGAGGGCGATGGCCCGGTGCTGCTGCGGCGCTACCGCAGTGAGGCCGAGGAGGCGATCGCCGTCGTCGACACGATCGACGCGGCGCTCGGCGGTACCTCGTTCCACGCGTTGGACTCGGGGGTGGACGGATCGGTCGACGCGGGGTTCTCCTTCGCGGACATCGCCGTGCTCTACCGGACCGCCCGCCAGGCCGAGCCGATCATGGAAGCGCTGGCCACCCGCGGTTTCCCGTTCCAGCGGCGCTCTCATCTCCCGCTCGCGGACGCTCCCGCGGTCGCCGACCTGCTCGCCCTGCTGCAGGACCTGACGACCATGGATCCCTCGGGTCCCGGCGTCCCGCGTCCGGTGTCGGGTCTGCTGCGCGACGCGGCGGCACGGGCCACCGATCTCGCCGAGGCGAGGAGAAGCGAGCTCGGCGCCGTGCCGTCCGACGGGTTTCCCGGCTTCTCCGGCGGACGGGTGCCGACCGAGGCCGAGCTGCGCCTGGCGGTGGAGCTGCTCGCACCGGCCGCCGCAGCGGCCGGCAACGACCTGGCGGGTTTCCTCACGTCGGTCACGCTCGCCGCCGAGGTCGACGGGCTGGACCCGAGGGCGGACCGGATCTCACTGCTGACCCTGCACGCGAGCAAGGGTCTGGAATACGGCCTGGTCATCATCGTCGGTTGTGAGGACGGGCTGCTGCCGATGCGCTTTGGTCCGGCCGGTGAGGCGCCGGGCGGTGGGACCCCGGGCGGTGAGGCGCCGGGTGGTGGCGTCAACGGAACCGCCGATGGAACCGCCGACGCCGGCACGAAGGACACCGAGGCGGAGGAGCGCCGACTCTTCTTCGTCGGCGTCACCCGGGCCAGGCATCGGTTGGTCCTCACCTCGGCGGCCAGCCGGCGGCGCGCCGGGTCGGTCGTGACGACCCGTCCCTCACCGTTTCTTGCGGACATCAGGCTGGCTTTGCTGTCCTCTGTCCCGGCTGAGGGCGTCCCGGCCGAGGGCGGGCGGCGCCGCCCGCGCCGGCCGGCACCGGGCAAGCAGCTGCGACTCCTCTGAGCCGCTGGGCCGGAGCCACCGGGCCGGAGCCGCTGGACCGACACTCGCGCGGCCCGGCGGCTCAGCGCTTGCGCAACACCATCGCGAGGTTCCAGGTCACAATCTCGCGGGCACCGGGAATCCTGATGATCACCTTCGCCCAGTCGGGCAGATAGCGCGGCATCGCGTCGAGGATCTCGACGTCGGACCGCCGCTTCGCCCAGGCGAGGGTGTCGGCCACCGACACCGGAAATAGAGTCTTGCCGTAGATGTTTTTCGGCGCCTTGCCCTTGCGGCGTTCGAACCTCGCCGCCGCCCGGTCACCACCCAGATAGTGCCAGGGTGCGGTCTCGTGGCCCCCCCAGGGGGACAGCCAGTTCGTGTAGCTCAGGAAGATGAGCCCGCCAGGGCGGGTCACCCGGGCCAGCTCGGAGCACATCCGCCACGGGTCGGGGACGTGTTCGAGCACGTTTGACGTGTAGCAGAGATCAACGCTTCCGGAGAGGAACGGCAGGTCCAAGGCGCTGCCCCGGACCCGGCCGGGAACCTCGATGCCACCGGCCTCCATCTCCGAGACGTCCGGCTCGACCCACACGTACCGGGCGCCGGCGTCGAGGAAGGCCGAGCGGAAGTAACCCGGGCCGCCGCCGACGTCGAGGACGAGCTGGCCGGTCAGGGATGTGTACCGCATCAGCTGGCGCACGGAGTCCGCAGCGATCAGCGAGTAGAAGCCAGCCGGGTCGACGGGCTCCTTGCGGTGCGCGAGGAACAGCGTCTTCGAGCGCGACAGTCCGAACCCGGAATAGGGCAGGGCGCGCACCAGCGGACCCTCCTTGGTCCGCTCGCGGGGAATGGCGGTTCGCTCGCGGGGAGTGGCCGCCGCCTGCGCTCCGCTCGCCGTGCCCGCTCCGCTCGTCGGCACCGGGCCGGACGGGCCGGCCGGCGGCGCGGTCCCCAAAGCCGCAGCCCGGGACTCGCCACCCGGTTCCGGGGTCGCAGCGGAGGGTGTCGGGGCCTGCCTCGATCCTGCGGGGGGAGCCGTGGAAGCCGCAGCCGTGGACGCGGTGGAGGTCGCCGCGGATGCCGCCGTGTCAGACATGCCGGGGACGATAACACCACGGTGGCGGGCCTTCGGTGGGCGGCAGGAGCCGCCCGGGCCGCCAGCCGGATCCGCCCCGGCCGTGGCGTGGACGCCCGGTCCGCCGTGGCCCCGGCGTCCGCCCGATCTCCCGGCTCCGCTGCGCGGATCAGGGCCATACCACGCTTGTTGTGGAATTATCCGGGCCCTGAGGTTTATTGTTTACGTGTTGAATGCTCCTTTGGTCCGTTGGTGCTTCTTCGTTCCCTGAACCCGGCGACGTGTGTTCCCGGCGATCCTGAGGGCTGGTGATGGTGGTAATGCACCCGGTTCCGCTGGCAGATCCGACTGCCTTCCGAGAAACTGGACTATCTGGACTATCTGGGATGCTAGTGATCATCTCGCCCGCCCGGCCGATCGCCGCGGCCCAGC
>NZ_CDXDOS010000052.1:11762-18181 GCF_978021245.1 Frankia sp. CoBUL1 | reverse complement strand
ACGCGGATCCGTCGGAAAGCCCGCGCAGCGCCTGGTGCAGATCGGCGACGAGGTCGTCCACCGATTCGATCCCGACCGAGAGCCGAACGAGGTCCGCGGGTACCGCGAGCGGCGAACCCTCCACCGAGGCATGGGTCATGCTCGCCGGATGTTCGATCAGGGATTCCACCCCACCCAACGACTCGGCGAGAGTGAACAGCCTGGTCCGGCCGCATGCCGCCACGGCCGCCTGGGGGCCGGCCCGAAGGGTGAACGAGACCATCCCCCCGAAGTCGCGCATTTGCTTCGCGGCGATGTCGTGACCCGCATGGCCGGTCGAACCCGGGTAGCGGACGGTCCCGACAGCGGGGTGCGTGGCGAGCTCGGCCGCGATACGCCGAGCGTTGTCGCAGTGCCGGTCCATCCGAACGGGGAGCGTCTTGACACCGCGCAGTACCAGCCAGCTGTCGAAGGGGCCGGCGACGGCGCCGGCCGCGTTCTGCAGGAACCGTAGCCGGGCGCCCAGGTCCGGATCGCCGACCACGAGCGCGCCGCCGACGACATCGCTGTGGCCACCGAGATACTTCGTCGTGGAATGCACCACCGCGTCCGCCCCCAGGGTCAGTGGCTGCTGCAGGTAGGGCGAAGCGAACGTGTTGTCGACCGTCAGCAGCGCCCCCGCGTCATGCGCCAGCGACGAGAGAGCGACGATGTCGGCGATGGACAGCATGGGATTGGTCGGGGTTTCGCACCACACCAGTCGCGTGGTGCCCGGACGGATCGCGACTCGCACCGCATCGAGGTCGGTGAGATCGATGCTGGTGTGGTCGACGCCCCAGTCGGCGAGCACCCGGGCGATGAGCCGGTAGGTGCCGCCGTAGGCGTCCGCCGGGATGATGACGTGGTCTCCGGGCCGGCAGACGGTTCGCAGCAGGGCGTCCGTCGCCGCCATGCCGGAGGAGAAAGCGAGGCCGACCGTCCCGCGTTCCAGCGCGGCGAGGCAGGTCTCCAGCGCGGTACGGGTCGGATTCGCCGAACGACTGTACTCGTAGCCGCTCCGAAGCCCACCCACGCCATCCTGGGCGAACGTCGAGGACTGGTGGATCGGCGTCACCACCGCTCCCGTGACGGGATCGGGCTCCTGGCCGGCATGGATCGCGATGGTCTCGAATCCCTCAGCGGGCTGCTCCATATGCATGACGCCACGCTAGGGCGTCCTCGATGATCGGTGCCGATCTAGCGGACGGCCAGGAAACTCAGCAGGTCGGCACGGGTAAGGATGCCGACGGGATTACCCTCGTCGTGTACCAGCACCGCGGGTTCGTCCCCGAGCACCGCGACGATCCGGGCCAGTGGCTCGCCGGTACCAACCATTGGAAGCGACGGCGACAGATGATCGGCGACCGGATCGTCGATGGCGGACCGGTCGGCGAAGACCGCCGCGAGCAGATGCCGCTCGATGACGGAACCCGCGACCTCCGCCGCCCGCAGGGGCGGTTCGTGCCGCACCACCGGCATCTGCGACACGTTGTACTCGCGCAGGTAGGAGATGGCGGCACCGACTGTCTCGGCCGGGTGGACATGCACCAGATCGGGGGGACCACTGGTCTGTTCGGCCTTGTTCCGCAGAACGTCCGAGACGGTCGGCTCGTTCGACGGCGGCTCCAGAAAGCCGTACTCGTACATCCATTCGTCGTTGAAGATCTTCGACAGGTATCCGCGGCCGGAGTCTGGAAGCAGGACCACAACGGCGTCGTCCGGGCCGAGCTCGCGAGCGACCCGGAGGGCGACTACCACCGCGAGCCCGCCTGATCCGCCCACCAGCAGCCCGCATTTCCTGGCCAGCTCGCGCGTCATCAGGAACGAGTCGCGGTCGCTGACCGCCTCCACCCGGTCGACGACCGTCTTGTCGTAGGTCGTCGGCCAGATGTCCTCCCCGACGCCTTCGACGAGGTAGGGCCGGCCGCTGCCACCGGAGTAGACCGAACCCTCCGGATCCGCGCCCACGATCTGCACGGTTCCGCCGGACGCCTCCTTGAGGTAACGGCCGACTCCACTGATCGTCCCGCCGGTCCCGATGCCGGCGACGAAATGGGTGACGCGACCGTTCGTGGCCTGCCAGATCTCCGGCCCGGTCGTAGCGTAGTGCGCAGCGGGATTGTTCGGGTTGGAATACTGATCCGGGCTCCAACCACCGGGAGTCTCGCGGACGAGCCGGCGGGCCACCGAGTAGTAGGAGCGGGGGTCGTCGGGTGCCACTGCTGTCGGGCAGATGACGACCTCGGCGCCGTAGGCGCGCAGGACGGCTCGTTTCCCTTCGCTGATCTTGTCGGGCATGGTGAACACGCAGCGATAGCCCCGCCGGGCCGCCACCAGGGCCAGGCCGACACCGGTGTTTCCGCTGGTAGGTTCGATGATGGTCCCACCAGGCGGAAGCAGTCCGGCCTCCTCTGCGGCGGCGACCATGGTCAGCGCCACCCGGTCTTTCACCGATCCACCGGGATTAAGGTACTCCAGCTTTGCCAGCACCGGCGTCGGCGTCGTCTCGATCGTCGGTGTGATCCGGACCAGCGGCGTGTTTCCGACAAGATCGATTACGTGGTCGAATGCCTGCATATCGGTCATCCGCGCATCACTTCCGCTCTCGAGAGAGGTAACCGGGGCGACACCTCGTGTCCACGGCAGGCGGGAGCCGGTTGGGCTACCCGAACCGGATCACCTCCTGGATACCGACGACCGTGGCCGGGAAGCTGCCTGCGCCAGGCGGCGGCGTACGTCACCTGCGTTCGTGCGGCCGCGACGGGCCGGTCGCGACCGGTCGGCATGGACTGCTGTCATGACAGTAGCGAGCAGGGCCGGAACGTGCCGGGCCGCGTGGCATCCACTCCGTTTGCGATGGCGTCCCCGGGGCAGATCATCGTGGTGTACCTGACGGTGTGTCATCGCGAGTTCCGATGACCGTGTCCGGACGGCCGTGTTCGGACGACCTGGGCTGGATTGGTACGATAAAGTCGGTGCCGATCGACGAGTGGCGGCCGATCGACAGTGGCGCCGATGTTCCCGGCAGGCTTGCCATCGGCGTTCACCACGATCCCGGTGTCGGACCGGGAGGGAGCGGGTCAGCTCATGCGCCTCGTGCTCAACGTCATCTGGTTGGTATTCGGTGGTTTCTGGCTCGCCGTCGGCTACGCCCTCGCAGCGCTTGTGTGCTTCATTCTCATCGTCACGATTCCCTTCGGGATCGCCGCCCTGCGGATGGCGAACTTCACCCTGTGGCCGTTTGGACGGCGCATTGTCGACCGACCCGGCGCTGGCGGGGCGTCCCTGGTCGGAAACGTGCTGTGGATCCTGCTGGCCGGTTGGTGGTTGGCACTGGGACATCTCACCACCGGCCTGGCACTCTGCCTCACCATCATCGGTATCCCGCTCGGGTTGGCGAACTTCAAACTGATCCCGGTCTCGCTGCTGCCGCTGGGTAAGGAGATCGTGGACGTCGACGCCCCCGTGGTCGGAGCCCGCGCGGCATTCTGAGCCGCTGCGGCAGGTCGAACGTGCTCGGACCGTGCTGCGCCGCCGCGCGAACAGAATGCCGGCCGCATGATCACAACGGCATGATCGACTATGCCGTCCCGCTCCACCGGTAGCGTCGCCAGCATCGCATACGTGCTTATACCGGTCTCATCTCGGGCGTCGCTCGCAGATCGGAGCATTCCGTAGGCGACAGCAGGCCCACAATGGTGTAGTAGATTTGATGGTGTGGAATGTGCGCGCAGGCCAGGAGGGTGACGCGGAAACCCTGGGCTCCCGAGGAGGGAGGTGAAATCATCGTGGACATCTGGGATGACCTTGCGCAGCGTAACAGCGCTCACCTGCGGGAACGATTCCTGACGGGGGACCTGGTAGCGGAAGGACCACAAAACGCGATTTTGGGTTCGTGGTGGCGCAGCCAGGTACTGAACGTGAGCCCGGACCGGTGCTCCCCCGTCTATGATCCGGATCTTGATCTGGACACGCGCCTGGTCCGCGCGGCCGACCCGGTACTCGACCGACTGGCATCCATGATCGCCGGGACCTGGGTGTGCGTGTGTCTCACCGACGACCAGGCAAGAATACTGGCGCACCGGGTCGGTGAGGCATCCTTCGGCCTACACCCTGGGTTCTGCGTCGCCGAGCACCTGGTCGGCACCAGCGCCGTAGCCCTCGCCCTCGTGGAAAGGCGCCCCGCCCGCGTCTCGGGTGCCGAGCACTTTGCTGACCTCTACCAACCGGACGCGTGCATATCCGCTCCCGTCCGCGACCCCCTCAGCGGGCGTATCGAAGGCGTGTTCAGCCTCATTTGCAGGCTCGCCGAGGCGAATCCGTCGGCGGAAGCCATAGTGGGGGAGGCTGGCCGCGCTATCGAACATCGCCTGCTGGAACAGGCGAGCGAGCGGGAACGCGCCTTGCTCCTGGCGTACCGGCAGGCCAAACACCGGATGCGGATACCGGCTGGCGGCGCACAGTTTCCGCTTGATCTCGATGCCGGGTCCGGCATCGAGATCAAGCATGATACTCGGCTGGTTTTGCAGGAGAAGGCCGCTGAACTGATCGCAGCGGGCCGGCCGACCGCCATCGAGGTATCCCTGCCGCACGGTCAGACTGCCACGCTGGTGTGCAGGGAGGTACGGACGAACTCCGCAGTGGCCGGGCTGGCCGTCGAGGTCGTCCTTCCCTTCGGGCCGCCCCGTCGCCTCATGACCAGCGCCGCGGCTGTGGCAGGACACCTCAACAGCCAGCCGCGGGGGGCCGACGCCGGTGCCCCGTCGGCGTCGGGGCTTTTCCTGCCGTATGCCGCGCTCAGCGCGCCCAGGCCGACGCCGCGACTGCCGGCGGGTGTACCCGACGCCACCCGCCCGGCCAGCACACCCGTGGCCAGCGCGTACCCGGCCAGCCGGCAGCCCGCCATCGGCGCGTCACTGCTGGCGATCGGGGAACAGGGAATCGGCCGTCTCGCGGTGGCGGCACGGCGACGCCTCACCCTGCTGTACGAGGCCAGTATGCACATCGGGACCACCCTCGACGTGACTCGGACCGCCGAGGAACTGGCCCAGGCAGCCGTGCCCGAACTCGCCGACGTCGTCACGGTGGACCTGTCGGAGTCTGTTCTGCGGGGCGAGGACTCGCTGCGTCCGACCGCACTGCTGCGCCGCGCCGCCCTGCACGGCATCCAGGAAGGCCTCGCTCTCTACCCGGCCGGTCACCAGATCAGCTTCCTGCCCTCCACGCCGCAGGCTCGGTGCCTGGCCAGCGGGCGAGCGGTGCTCGAGGCCGACCTGCACGCCGCTCCCGGCTGGCAGGCCCAGGACCCCGAACGCGTCGAGCAACTCCTCGCGCAGGGGATCCACTCGCTCATCACCGTCCCCCTGTGCGCCCGCGACGTGATGTTCGGGGTGGCCAGTTTCTGCCGCTCCCGGCAACCAGAGCCCTACGAGGACGACGACCTGGCCCTGGCCGAGGAGTTGGCCGCCCGCGCGGCGCTGTGCCTGGACAACGCCCACCGCTACACCCGCGAACGACAGCTGCACCACCAGGCCCTGCACGATCCGCTGACCGACCTGGCGAACCGCACGCTGTTGACGGCCCGACTGCAACGCGGACTTGCCCGGCGCCTCCACGACAATACGCAGGACAACACGCAGCTTGCACTACTGTTCTGCGACCTCGACGACTTCAAGAGCGTCAACGACAGATTCGGGCACGCGGCCGGCGACGACCTGCTTCGCGTAACCGCGGGTCGGCTGACGAGTTGCGCCCGTAGCACCGACACGGTTGCCCGCATCAGCGGCGACGAGTTCGCGGTCCTGCTGGAAGGCGGCTGCGTCGACCCCGAGTCCATCGGGCGGCGGATCCTGGAAACACTCCGCGTACCCTTGGTACTCGCCGGAACGGTTCATACAACCCAGGCCAGCATTGGGCTGGTCGTTGTCGACCCCGGCACCCAGGCCACCGCGGAAAGCGTGCTGAAACAGGCGGACTCCGCCATGTACGCCGCAAAACGGCGGGGTAAGGGCACCCTGGTGGTGTACCGGCCGGAGCTGTGCCCCGCCAGCGCCGAGGATGCCCTGCGCACCAGCCTCACCCACGCCGTACGCGGCGAGGATGGCGGCGGTACCCTCAACGTCAGCTATCAGCCGATCATCGAGCTCCACACCGGTCGGACCGTCGGTGTCGAGGCGGCGCTTCGGTGGGACGACCCGTCCTCCCGATCCGTTCCCCACCACCGTCTCACCCTCACCGCCCAGCAGACCGGGCTGGCCCCCGCACTGGAGCACATCCTGCTCGACCGGGCCTGCCGTGACCTCGGCCGATACCGAAGCACGGGCCATCCGGAGGTGGCCCTCCACATCCCCGTCTCGATCCTCGATGCCGCTGACGCCCGGTTCACGACCGAGGTGGTCAAT
>NZ_CDXDOS010000052.1:0-11737 GCF_978021245.1 Frankia sp. CoBUL1 | reverse complement strand
CCACCTGCCACCCGATGCTCTCGTGCTCCGCGTCGCCGGCGCGACGCACCACACCGATCAGGCTGCCCTGCGGGCGCTGCGCGGACTGGCCGCACGAGGTATCAGGCTCGCGATCACCTATCCCGACGCCGAGGACCTCTTGTTCGATCCCCTTCTGCCGCTCCCCGTCCAGATCATCGTGCTCGACGCCGCCGCCACCCGGCACCTGACCGAATCGCTGACCGACGGCCGCACCCCCGGGGAAGAAGAAAACGACGGCACGCTGCGCACGGCGTTCCTCGCCACCATCCGCGGACTGGGCATTTCACTGCTGGGCACCGGCATCGCTGACGCGAAGCAGGCCGCCACCCTCGCGCACAGCGGCTGCGGCCTTGGCCAGGGCAGCCTCTTCGGCGGACCCGCACCGCTCGCCGACATCCCCGGCAGGTATCCGACATGAGGTAGCCGCCATGTCTCCAGTGCGCGGCACTGACCCTCGACTCTCCAGTGCGCGGCACTGAAAATGCCTTGACCTGATGTTGGGTTGACGTCGTAGGGTCGCAACACGTCTGCAGTGTGGTTACCCACCGTCGTCGCGACCTACCGGTTCGACCACCAGCCGCCACCGAGAGGCACCGTATGCTGATCCGACTTCTGCGGGCTCACCTCGGCCCCTACGGCCGGCCGATCTCGATACTGGTCCTTCTGCAGCTGGTGGCGACGATCGCCATGCTCTACCTCCCCACCCTCAACGCCGACATCATTGATCGTGGAGTGGTCATCGGCGACACCGGCTACATCATGCGTATCGGTGGACTCATGCTCGGTGTCAGCGTCGTGCAGATCGTCTGTGCCGGCGCCGCCGTCTTCTTCGGAGCCCGGACGGCGATGGCGCTCGGTCGGGACATCCGGGCGTCGGTGTTCGACCGGGTCCAGTCGTTCTCGGCCCGGGAGGTCGGCCGCTTCGGCGCGCCCTCTCTGATCACCCGGGCCACGAACGACGTGCAGCAGGTGCAGATGCTGATGTTAATGAGCTTCACGCTCATGGTCTCCGCGCCGATCATGTGCCTGGGCGGCATCATCCTGGCGGTCAATCAGGATGCCGGGCTCTCGCTCCTGCTCGTCGCGATCACTCCGGTCCTCGCAGTGATCATCAGCTTGATCGTGCGACGGATGCGGCCGCTGGGCCGGGCGATGCAGGAGCGCTTGGACGCCGTCAACCGGATCCTGCGGGAGCAGATCACCGGACTCCGGGTGATCCGCGCTTTTGTCCAGGACGACTATGAGCGGCGCCGATTCGCGGTGGCTGACGCCGAACTGACCGACATCTCGTTGCGGTTCGGCCGACTCATGGCGTTGATGTTCCCGCTCGTGCTCACCGTGGTCAACTTCTCGAGCGTGGCCGTGCTGTGGTTCGGCGCCCACCGTATCGACGCCGGCCAGATGCAGATCGGCGCGCTGACGGCCTTCCTCAGCTACCTGATGCAGATCCTGATGTCGGTGATGATGGCCACCTTCATGTTCATGATGATTCCCCGCGCCGAGGTGTGCGCGGAGCGCATCCAGGAGGTGCTCGAGACCGACTCCACGGTCCTGCCACCGCAGAACCCGGTGCGGGAGCTGCGCCGCCACGGTGACCTGGAACTGCGGGGCGTCGGGTTCCACTACCCGGGCGCGGAGGCGCCGGTCCTGCGCGCAATCAGCCTGCGCGCCCGGCCGGGTCAGACCACAGCCATCATCGGCAGCACCGGTAGCGGCAAGACAACGCTGCTCGGTCTGGTCCCGCGGTTGGCCGACGCCACCGAGGGCGCCGTCCTCGTCGACGGTGTCGACGTCCGCGATCTCGACCCGGCGCTGCTCGCCCGGACCGTCGGCCTGGTTCCACAGAAGCCGTATCTGTTCTCCGGCACCGTCGCGACCAATCTGCGTTACGGAAATCCGGACGCCACCGACGACGAACTGTGGCGCGCGCTGGAGATCGCGCAGGCGAAGGACTTCGTCGAAGCCATGCCGGACGGTCTCGACACCGCGATCGCCCAGGGTGGCACGAACGTCTCCGGCGGCCAGCGCCAACGGCTCTCCATCGCCCGCGTGCTCGTTCACGGCCCGGAGATCTACCTGTTCGACGACTCCTTCTCGGCCCTCGACTACGCCACCGACGCCCGCCTGCGCAGGGCGCTCGCCCACGAGACCTCCGCCGCGACCGTGGTGATCGTCGCTCAGCGGGTCGCCACCATCCGGGATGCGGATCAGATCATCGTGCTGGACCACGGTGAGGTGGCCGGCGTCGGCACCCACCAGCAGCTGATGGCCGACAACACCACGTACCGCGAGATTGTGCTCTCCCAGCTCACCGAGGAGGAGGCGGCATGAGCAGCCCGGTACCGGCACCGCGCCGCGGCCCGGCCCCGACGGCCGGGCCCGCTCGGTTCTTCGTGGGCCCGGGCGCGACGGAGAAGTCGATGGACTTCGCCGCGTCGAGCCGCCGGCTGCTCGGACTGCTGCAACCGCAGCGTCACCTGCTGATCGCCGTCGTGGTCCTGGCGACGTTGAGTGTCGGCCTGAGCGTGATCGGTCCTCGCTTGCTCGGTCACGCCACCGACCTGGTGTTCGCGGGGATCTTCAGTCGGCGGCTGCCAGCCGGCAGCACGAAGGAACAGGCGGTCGCGCAGCTGCGTGCCACCGGCCACGGTACTCAGGCGGACCTGCTCGCCTCGCTCGACGTGACCCCCGGTCATGGTATGGACTTCGATGCCATCGGTGCCGTGCTGCTGGGGGTCGTGGTCGTCTACGCGGTGTCCGGATTGTGCGGTGTGCTCCAGGCCCGGCTGGCGAACCTGGCCCTGCAGAGAGTGATCAGTGATCTGCGCCGCGACGTCCAGGCGAAGATCTCGCGGTTGCCCGTCCGTTACTTCGACGGTCAGCCGCGAGGCGAGGTGCTCAGCCGGGTCACCAACGACATCGACAACTTCGGGCAGAGCCTGCAGCAGAGCATGTCGCAGATTGTCGCGTCGACGCTGACGATCGTGGGCGTGCTGTCGATGATGCTCTGGATCTCCTGGATCCTCGCCCTGATCGCGCTGGTCACGGTGCCAGTGTCGATCATGATGGCGACCCGGGTCGGCAAGCTGGCTCAGCCCCAGTTTGTCGCCCAGTGGCGGATCACCGGTGGTCTCAACGCCCATATCGAGGAGATGTACACCGGGCACACGCTCGTGCGGGCGTTCGGCCGGCAGGAGGAATCCGCGGAGATCTTTCGTGAGCAGAACGAGCGGCTCTACGCCGCCAGTTGGCGTGCGCAGTTCATCTCCGGTCTCATGCAGCCCTCGATGTTGTTCATCGGAAACCTGAACTACGTGCTGGTAGCGGTGATCGGCGGCCTGCGGGTCGCGTCCGGCTCGCTGTCGATCGGTGACGTCCAGGCGTTCATCCAATACTCTCGGCAGTTCAGCCAGCCGTTGTCCCAGGTTGCCAGCATGGCGAACCTGGTGCAGTCCGGGGTGGCCTCCGCGGAGCGGGTGTTCGACCTGCTCGACACCGTCGAACAGGAACCCGACCGGGCGGTTCCGGCGCATCCGGAGCGGCTTCGTGGCCGGGTGGCCTTCGAACACGTCTCCTTCCGCTACGAACCGAACCAGCCGTTGATCGAGGACCTGTCACTTGTCGCGGAACCTGGTCACACCGTCGCGATCGTCGGGCCGACCGGCGCCGGCAAGACCACTCTGATCAACCTGCTGATGCGCTTCTACGAGGTCACCGGCGGACGGATCACCTTGGACGGGGTCGATGTCGCGGCGATGTCGCGGGATGAACTGCGGGCCAGCATCGGCATGGTCCTGCAGGACACCTGGCTGTTCGGCGGAACGATCGCGGAGAACATCGCCTACGGTGCGGAGGGCGCCACCCACGAGCAGATCGTGGCGGCGGCCCGCGCCGCGCACGTCGACCGGTTCGTCCGCACTCTTCCCGCGGGTTACGACACCGTGCTCGACGACGAGGGGGTCGGCGTGAGCGGCGGGGAGAAGCAGCTGATCACCATCGCTCGCGCCTTCCTCGTGGAACCTCTGATCCTGGTTCTCGACGAGGCGACGAGCTCGGTGGACACCCGTACCGAGGTCCTCATCCAACGGGCGATGTCGACCCTGCGGGCGGGGCGGACCGCGTTCGTCATCGCGCATCGGCTGTCGACCATCCGGGACGCGGACACCATTCTCGTGATGGAGAACGGAGCCATCGTCGAACAGGGCACCCACACCGAGCTCCTGGCCGCCGATGGCCCATACTCCCGGCTGTACCAGTCCCAGTTCGCCCAGGCCGTCGTCGAGATCTGACCGTCGAGATCTGCGTGAGTGGTTGCGCCACCGGCCCGTGCGTGTGACAACGGGGATGAGCACGAGCCGGACGGCTCGTTAGGCGAACGTGGTCAGTTGATCAGTTTGATGAGCTGGCGTCCGTCGAGCCAGTTGCCGGTGACATCGGTGAACGTGTTGTTCTTCCACGCCAGCAGCCGCACCGCCGTGTTGCAGATCGCCGGGAAGATGTCGATCTGCTTGCCGTCGCAGGTGAACGGATGGGCCATGACGTTCGGGCGGTCGTGGGAGGCGCGAAGCGCCGTGAGCAGGGCGGCCGAGGTCGGCTGGGCGGTACCGGCCAGCAGCGACCGGATGTTGAGGACGGCGGAGAAGGATCCCTGCGATGACGAGGAACGATCGGCCTCTGGGAT
The DNA here is from genome assembly GCF_978021245.1 of Frankia sp. CoBUL1. Taxonomy (NCBI): domain Bacteria; kingdom Bacillati; phylum Actinomycetota; class Actinomycetes; order Frankiales; family Frankiaceae; genus Frankia; species Frankia sp. CoBUL1. The sequence goes on along the minus strand of NZ_CDXDOS010000052.1, from coordinate 7,035 downwards.
CGCCTTACGGAACGCCGCCGTGTCGGCGTCACCATCGCTCGTCCCGACCGGTAGGTAGCTGGATGCGAAGTAGAGGTTGTCGGTCCGGCCGCTGGCCGCGCGCGGCACCGCGGGGGTGGTGCAGGGACCGATGAAGTAGATGTCGCTGCGGATGTTCAGCGCCGCCGCGGCCTGGACGATCCGGGTGCACGTCGCAGCCTGGAACACCACGATGATCGCGTCCGGCTTGCCCGCAGCGACCTGGGTCAGGGCCGGTGCGAAGTCTGCCGCGTCGGATTTCTCCGGCACCAGTTTGACGTCGGACACACCTTTATGGTGCAGGACGTTCTGCGATCCCTGGATAGCGGCGGACAGCAGGCCGGGCAGGTCGAGGTACAGGGCATGCACGCTGCGCACATGCCGGATGTTCGTCAGATAGTCGGTGAGGCCGAGCAGCTCGCTGAGCGAACCGCCGGAAAACGCGAAGGCGTTGTGTGAGCCGAGTTCTCCGCTCAGTTGAGGAGAGCCGGTGACGTACGGGATGTGGGCGGCCTCGTATATCGGCATCGCCGCCTCCGCGCCGAAATCGATCCCGCCGACCACCGCGAGTGGTTTCGTGGCGACAAGCCGGTTGGCGCAGTTCTGGGAGGACTCCGGCGAGCCGTCGGTTGCGCAACTGATCAGCCGGAGCGGTCGACCGTCGAGCCCGCCCAGAGAGGTGTTGGCGTAGTCCACGGCGGCCTGAGCGGCCTTCCGGGTCTCCGGGTATGACCCGACAGTGCTGTTCTCAACCGTTACGAAGCCGACAGTGACCGCAGGCCCGGTCAGGCGGCTCGCCGCCGCGCTGCCACCGGCAGCTGCGCCGGACGAGCCACCGCGCTGACTCGTGCACCCGGCGACAACGACGGACAAGGCTACGGAGAACGCGAGGAGGATGCGGGAGGCTTGTCTCACGGCTCGTGAAGCTACACTTCTGTCGTCCAGTTCTGGGGGCTTGACCGTCGACCGGCCGGACGGGGACTGTTGTGTGACCATGCGTCCGGTCTTCATCGCAGTTCGGATCTCTCTATCTGCAATAGATGCGTCTACGGGGGGCCGGTGACAACGTATATAGCAGCATTGCTGCTCGGCCTTGGCCCGGGGGCCGTGTACGCGGCGCTCGGGCTAGGGCTCGTGCTCACCTACCGCGCGTCCGGCGTGGTGAACATCGCCCATGGGGCGTTCGCTATGTACGCCACCTACCAGTACGCAGAACTACGGGAGGTCGGGGACCTCGTACTGCCCTTCGTCGGGATGCCGCCAAGAATTCATCTCACCGACACGCCCACCTTCGGGCTAGCCCTGTCAGTATCCCTCGCAATGGCGGCAATTCTAGCACTGGCATCCTATCTGGTGGTTTTTCGGCCCTTGCGGCGTGCCCAGCCGCTGATGACGGTCGTGGCGGCGGTCGGCCTCACGATCGCGCTGCAGGCCGTCGCCGTGCTCCAGTTCGGATCTGACAACAGGTTCCTCAGTCCGGTGCTGCCGCAGTCACCGCTGTCCCTGCTGGGCGTGACCGTGGCGAGTGACCGGCTGCTGCTCGCCGCGTCGGTCATCGCGGTCGCCGCCGGTCTGTGGGCGATGTCGCGCTGGACGTTGTTCGGCCTGGCTACCCGCGCCGTCGCCGAGGATGAGCAGACCACCGCGCTTCTCGGCCGGCGGCCCGGCTGGATCGCCGCCGTCAACTGGGTCATGGCGGCCGTGCTCGCCGCCCTCGCCGGGATCCTTGTGGCGCCGATCAGTGCGCTGAATCCGACGAGCTACTCGCTGTTCGTCGTTCCCGCGCTCGCCTCCGCTCTGCTCGGTGGCCTGTCCTCGTTCGGTCTGACCGTCGTCGGAGCTCTCGGCCTCGGCATGACCCAGGCCGTCCTGATCCCGTTGCAACAGGACGTCTCCTGGTTGAACCAGCCGGGACTGCGCGCGCTGCTTCCGATGCTTCTGGTCATCGCGGTGGCAGGCCGGCGCGGGGATCTGATTCCCGGTCGCGCCGCGGGCGTCGCCGTGTCGGCTCCGATGCCGGTGATCGACCCGCCGGAGTCTCCCCTGCGCCACCTCGCGGTCGGTGTGCCGTTCGGGGTGGTCGCGATCCTCGTGCTGGCCGGCCCCTACCGGCTCGGCCTCGAACGCAGCCTTGCCGGCGCCGTGGTGTGTCTGTCGTTCGTCGTGTTGACCGGGTACGTCGGACAGCTTTCGTTGGCACAGATGACCCTCGCCGGTGTCGCCGGCTTCCTGTTGGCCAGACTCCAGGGTGAGCTGGGCGTGCCGTTCCCGATCGCACCCCTGCTCGCCACGGGTGCCGCCGCCGTGGCGGGCCTGCTGCTGGGGGTGCTGTCACGGCGGCTGCGTGGAATCGACCTGGCATTGATCACTCTGGTCGCCGGCGTCGCGATCCAGGAGGTGGTGTTCGGAAACCCGCTGGTCACCGGCGGGTTGGCCGGGTCGGTAGTACCGAGTCCGAAGATCTTCGGCCTCGATCTCGGGCTCGCCGGTGCCGGGTTCCCCCGGCCGCAGTACGGGCTGCTGGCGTTGGCCGTGCTCGCCGCGTGCTGCTACGGAGTCGCCCGGCTGCGCACCGCGGACCTGGGCCGGCGCATGCTGGCCGTGCGCGCGAACGAACGGGCCGCTGCCGCGGCCGGGATCGACGTCCGTCGTACGAAGGTGCTCGCCTTCACTCTCTCCGCCGCGATCGCCGGTCTCGGCGGCTGCCTCATCGGCTACGGCCAGGGACGTCTGTCCTTCGACTCGTTCGGCGTCACGGCCTCGCTGTTCTTCCTGGCGATCGCGGCCGCCGGCGGGGTGACGAGCGTCGGCGGAGCGTTGCTGGGAGGTCTGCTGGCGCCGGGCGGAATCGTGTTCATCGTGCTGGACCAGGTTGCCGGGCTCGGCAAGTACCAGTCCGTGCTGTGCGGGATCGCCGTCGTGGTGCTGGCGGTGCTACGTCCGGCCGGGCTCGCGTACCGACCGCATCGGACGGCTCGCGCCGATCATCAGGGCCGCGCGGATCGGTCGGGTGGCACGCATCGGACCGGTACTGGGCAGCGAACGCGTCGAGGAGATCACGTGCGACACCCGCAGCCGCCGGACCAGGGCCGGCCGAGCCTGACCCCGCATCCGGTCAACCCGGGCGGAGCCCCGTGACGGCGTTGCTGGCGGTCGACATGCTCGCCGCCGACCAGGGCCGCACGCGCATCCTCGAGGATGTCTCCTTCACTCTGTCGGCCGGCACCATCACCGGGCTCATCGGACCCAACGGAGCCGGAAAGACGACGTTGATCGACGCCCTCACCGGGTTTGCGTCGATCAGCGCGGGTACCGTCACGCTGGACGGTGCCGTGCTCGTCGGACTGCCGGCGCATGAGCGGCTGCGGTTGGGGCTCGCCCGCACCTTCCAGGCGCTGGAACTCTTCGACAGTCTGGAGGTCGGGGAGAACCTGGCCGTCGTCACGCCCCGAGCACCCGGACCCGCGACCGGGCCAGATCCGGCCCGGTCGCTCGGGCTTGCCACGATCGCCGATCGCCTGCCGTCGACGCTCTCCCACGACGAGCGGTCCTCGGTGGCTCTCGGCCGCGCCCTCGTCGCCAGGCCGAAGGTCCTGCTGCTGGACGAACCGGCCGCAGGTCTCGACCCGGCCGCCCGCCGGACGCTCGCCGACCGGCTGCGCCGCATCGCCGCCGACGGCATCGCCGTGCTGCTCGTCGACCACGACGTGAAGCTCGTCTTCGACGTATGCGACCACGTCCTCGTCCTGGACGGGGGCCGCGTCGTCGCGCGCGGTCGATCCGCCGAGGTGCGCGCCGATCCGGCGGTCCGCGCTGCCTATCTGGGCGGTGGTGAGCCCGACGGCGGCGACCGCGCCGGGACCGCCCCGGGACCCGGGCCCGGCTCGGCCTCTGGGTCCGACTCCGTGCCTGCTCTCGACTCCGTGCCTGCTCTCGGGTCCGTGCCTGCTCTCGGGTCCGTGCCCGCCTCCACCCCGGCGCCGGCCCCCGGCCGAGGCGGGGGCGATCTGCTCGTACTCGACCGGGTCACGAGCGGATACGACGGAGTTCCGGTGCTCCGGGACGTGTCGCTCACCGTCGGTGCCGGGGAGATCGTGGCGCTGCTCGGAGCGAACGGCGCGGGCAAGACGACGCTGATCCGCACGGCGGCGGGGCTGCTGACGCCGTCGAGGGGACGGGTCAAGGTCCTCGATGACCGGTCGCGCCGGGCCGCGCCGAGCACACTCGCCCGCCGGGGGATGGCGGTCGTACCGCAGGGACGAGGATCACTCGGGCGGTTGACCGTCCGCGAGAACCTGCGCCTGGCGGCCGGCCGGCGCTCATCCGGCGAGATCGGGCGGGTGTTGGACTGGTTCCCGGTGCTGCGCGGCCTGCTCGACCGGTCGGCCGGAGAACTGTCCGGGGGCGAGCGGCAACGGCTCGCGTTGGCCGTCGCTCTGGTGCGCAGACCGCGTCTGCTGCTGGTGGACGAGCTGTCGTTCGGCCTGGCACCCGGGATTGCGCCGCAGCTGCTCGCCCTGCTGCGCACGATCGCCCTCGAGACGTCGACCGGCGTGCTGCTGGTCGAGCAGTTCGTCTCGCTCGCGTTGCAGGTGGCCGACCGTGGCTACGTTCTCGACCGGGGCCGGATCGCGCTGTCGGCGAGCGCGGCGGATCTCATCGCGCATCCCGAGCTCATCGAGACGGCCTACCTGGGCGGGAGTTCCGGGCCGGCGGCGGCCCCGGACCGCTGAGCTGGTCCGGCGTTCCCCGCCACGCAGAGAAACCGGGGTCCGGCGGAACAGGGCTCTTCACGTCGCCTGATGGTGTAGGGCATGCGTCGGATGAACCGGAAGGGGTGGCGAGCGGGCCGGCGGTGTCTTACTGTCGACAAGCGTCGAAGTTGATCGCGGGAGCTCCGCCAAGGGGCTGAGAGGGCGGCTGGGGCCGCCGACCGCAGGAACCTGTCCGGGTAATGCCGGCGTAGGGAGTCTTACATGGTGTCGCGTACCGACCGTTCGTCCTCGTCCACCTCGAAGGCCGTCACCTCGTCCCCGTCCACCTCATCCTTGTCGTCCGCCGCATCCTCCCCGTCCTCGTCCTCGTCCTCCTCCTCGTCCGTCTCGGCCGCAGGGATGACGGCGGTCTCGACGGGTCCGCTGACGGGCAGCCGCAAGACCTGGCTGGTCGGAGCGGATCCCGATCTGCGGGTGCCGATGCGGGAGATCGTGCTGACCACGGGTGACACCGTCGTGGTGTACGACACCTCCGGTCCATATACCGATCCGGGGGTGACGATCGATGTGCGCCGGGGTCTGCCGGCGACGCGGGACAGCTGGATCGCCCAGCGTGGCGACACCGCGCTGGATGAGCGGCGGACCGTTCCCGGGACCGGGGCATCGGGTCCTGGGACGCCCGGTCTCGGCGGGACGGATCTCGACGGGCGGGTGCGAGTGCCCCGTCGGGCGGTGCCGGGACGGCCTTCCATAACCCAGCTGGGCTACGCCCGCCGCGGTCAGATCACTCGGGAGATGGAGTTCGTCGCCCTGCGGGAGGGTCTTCCCGTCGAGACGGTGCGGGCGGAGATCGCCGCGGGGCGGGCCGTGCTGCCGGCGAACGTGAACCATCCCGAGTCCGAGCCGATGGCGATCGGCCGTGCGTTTCTCGTGAAGATCAATGCGAACCTCGGCAACTCGGCCGTTACCTCCTCGATCGAGGAGGAGGTCGAGAAGATGGTGTGGGCGACCCGCTGGGGCGCGGACACCGTGATGGACCTCTCGACCGGGTCGGACATCGCCCTGACCCGTGAGTGGATCATCCGTAACGCGCCGGTGCCGGTCGGGACCGTGCCGATCTACCAGGCGTTGGAGAAGGTCGGTGGCCGGCCGGAGAAGCTGTCCTGGGAGGTCTACCGGGACACCGTGATCGAGCAGTGCGAGCAGGGTGTGGACTACATGACGGTCCACGCGGGGGTGCTGCTGCGCTACGTGCCGCTGACCGCGCGGCGCAGGACCGGGATCGTCTCGCGCGGCGGCTCGATCCTGGCCTCCTGGTGCCTGGCCCATCACGAGGAGAACTTCCTCTACACCCACTTCGCCGAGCTGTGCGAGATCTTCGCCGCGTACGACGTCACGTTCTCTCTGGGCGACGGCCTGCGGCCCGGGTCCATCGCGGACGCGAACGATGAGGCACAGCTCGCCGAGCTCGCCACCCTGGGCGAGTTGACGCAGGTGGCGTGGGAGCACGACGTCCAGGTGATGATCGAGGGACCCGGGCACGTGCCCATGAACAAGATCGAGGAGAACGTGCAGCTGCAGCGGGAGCTGTGCCACGACGCGCCGTTCTACACCCTCGGGCCGCTGACCACCGACATCGCCCCCGGCTACGACCACATCACCTCCGCGATCGGGGCGGCGATGATCGGATGGGCCGGTACCGCCATGCTCTGTTACGTCACCCCGAAGGAGCATCTCGGCCTGCCCGACCGGGACGACGTCAAGGCCGGCGTTATCGCCTACAAGATCGCCGCGCACGCCGCCGACCTCGCTAAGGGTCATCCCGGCGCGCAGGCCTGGGATGACGCCCTGTCGGACGCCCGGTTCGAATTCCGCTGGGCCGACCAGTTCCACCTCGCGCTCGACCCCGACACCGCACGCGCGTTCCACGACGAGACGCTGCCGGCCCCGGCCGCGAAGTCGGCGCACTTCTGTTCGATGTGCGGCCCGCACTTCTGCTCGATGAAGATTTCCCACCAGGTGCGGGCACACGCGGGCGGGGACGGGCTGGACCCGGCCGGGCATGGCGCGGACCCGGCCGGCGACGAGGCGGTCACCGCCGGCCTGCGCGAGAAGGCCGCCGAGTTCAACGCCGCCGGCAATCGGATCTACCTTCCGGTGGCCAACTCCTGACCACCGTGGCCAACTCCTGACCGACCGTCCCGACGGGCTTCCGCCGGTCAGCGGCGGGCCCCGTCGGGCCCGCCTCACCACTGGACGCGCTCCTGGCGCCTTAGAGCGTGTCTTGCGTGGCCGCTCCGGG
>NZ_CDXDOS010000051.1:0-18190 GCF_978021245.1 Frankia sp. CoBUL1 | reverse complement strand
TAAGCTGGAACACAGGTCTTGAGATCGGGCGGCCTGGACCGGGGTATGACTCCGGCTCCCGAGGTGCGACGGGAGGTACGCCGTGTATGGCGGTCTTCGAGGCCGTGGTGGTCTTCGAGGCCGTGGCCGTCTCGGCCTGACCGTGGCCGGAGGGCTGTTGCTCGCGCTGGTCGTCGGATGCTCGGAGCCGGGGTCGAGCGGGTCCGGCGGCTCGGCCGCCCGGCCGGGCTCGGTGGTCACGCCGAGTGCGTCGTCTCAGGACCCGGGCGGCCCGGGTGCGCTCGGGACCTCCGCCGCGGCTGCGACGCCTGACGTCTCACGGGCGCCGGGTCCCTCCGGAACCTCCGCCGCCCCGGACGGTGTCGCGTCACTGCTGGTGCCGACTCCGCGAGCATCCTCCGTCTTCGTCGGAGAGGCCTGTTCCCCCGCCGAGGACACCTCGCCCGCGACCGCCGTCAACGGCCTTGTGCTGTTCTGTGCGCCCGTCGGCGGGACCGGCCCGGCCGGCATCGGTCGATGGTCCACGGAGGCGCCCGCCCCGGCTCCCGCGGCTCGGCCGGATGAGGGCGGGAACTGCGGCCCCGAGGACGTCGGGCGCATCGTCCAGGACTCCGCCGGCCGCCCGGTGTCCTGCCTTCGGGACCCGACGGGCACCCTGACCTGGTCCGACATCTCCTGAACTACGTCACCAGGTCACCGAGCCGCCAGGTCACCGATGCCGCCGGGATGATCAGCCGTTGCGGCGGGCCCGGCGGGTGGTGAGGGCCTCGGCGACGGACCAGAGAGCCGGCAGCACCAGGGCTCCGAAGACGGTCGCCCATGCCCACGGATGATCGGCCAGGTAGGGCACGACATCGTCGTGTAGCCAGGGGAAGAGCCGGTCATGGATCACCGGAACGACACCGGCCGCCGCGAACACCGCGATGAGCCCCGCTCCCACGACCGCCAGTCCTCCGGGCAGGTGCCGCCAGCCGGTAAGTCCGATCATCAGCAGGCCGATCAGGCCGACGACGATCCCCAGGCCGCCGACGATGCCCGAACCGGCCAGCCCGCCGGCCGTGCCGAGGCCGACCAGCGCTGTTCCCACCGCGATCGTCATCCGCCGCCGGCCGTGCGTGACATCCCGGATCATCTCGAAGGCGAGACGGGTGACGGCCCGGGAGAGGAACGCGACCGGCCGCAGGGGCCGTGGCAGCCGGCGGGTCGATGCGGCCCAGGCGACGACCACGGCCACGATCTGGGCTAGGGCGGTCACCAGAACCGGGCCCTGCGCCGCGTCGGTGATGCGCTCGTCCGAGACGCGGCAGGCCCCAAGTACCTTGTCCACCGCTCGCGGGGGCAGCGCGCCGGGCGTGACGGGGACGCCGCTGAGCCCGGGTGGCCGGGGCGGTCGGCGCGCCAGAGCCGCACTGTCGACGCCGGCAGGCCGGTGGGCACCGGTCTGTCCCGCGGCGATCCTGGCGGCCACGGCCGCGGCCAGCGAGATGACCTCGGCGCTGCGCGGCTCGTCCAGGTTCGGGGAGCCTGTCTCTTCCGGTACCGCCGAGGCCCCCGGTCCGGTCGTCGTCCCGGGCCGGCTCGGTTCCACGGTCAGGGCCCGGTCGACGGCGGCGAGGAAGTCGGCGGTGGGCCGCGGATCGACCCCGGCCTTGTTGTCGCGCCGCACCGCCTCGGCGACCCCCACCAGCTCCTTGGCCGCGATGTCCCGTTGGATGCCGGCGGCGACCCAGGTCGCCGTGACCGGAAGGTTCGGCGGCACGGGGGCGTCCGGATCGGTCAGAAAGCCAAGCTCGTCGAGTACCTCCCGCGGCGCCGGGATGCCGGCCACCTCGGTGAGATCGTCGACCAGATCCACCAGCCAGCCCCGGCGGGCCAGCGCCGCGGCGTGGGCGTGACCGGCGGGGACGGCGGTGTCCCGGCGGATCACGAGCCGGCGTGGATCCAGCATGATCCGGACCAGCCAGCCCGCACCGTCCAGCCGTCCCCACATCCAGTCGTTGGCCCGCCACGAGGACTTCGCGAAGGCGCCGAAGTTTCCCAGCTGCAGGCCTGTGATCTTCTCCTCGGCCAGTGCGCGGGCGGGATCGAGGCGGTTCGGTAGATCCGCGCTGATCTGGACGAGCTCAACCGGTTGATCGAGGACTGCGGCGCCGGTGCTTCGTTCGACCAGGTGCACGTCGAGCACGGCGATCAGGGCGTCCGCGGGAGTCGACGGGAGGTACCCGACGAAGTCCGCGAGGGTCCGGGCCGCCACCGCCCGGCGCTGGCCGATGCTGAGACCCTCGGGCCTGGTCTCTGGTCCCGCCGGAGGCGGGGCCGCGGGGGACCGCCGGTCCACGAGATCGGTGAGCTCGGTCCGCAGGGTCTCGATCATCCGCTCCAGGGAGCGCCAGGCCCGGGTGAGCTCGTCCTGCCCCGCGTCGCCCTCCGGGTCGGTCCGCAACCAGCGGCGGGCAGACTCGGCGATGACGTCGAGCAGCGGTGCCCCGGCCATCGCACCGAGGGTCTCGCTGACCGTCGTGAAGACGCCGGGCCGCAGGGCTGTGGTGGCTGTGGTGGCTGTGGTGGCTGTGGTGTCGGTGGTGGCGGTGGTGGCGGTGTTCCGGATGGTGGCGTGCGATGCGCCGTGCACGGCCGCCGCGAGCCGGGCGAGTCGGATCCGGTCCGCCGGCTCGGGGGAGAGGACGTACCCTTCGTTGATCATGTTGATCAGCAGGCCCTTGGCGGCGTCGAGCGCGGGTCGGCCCAGTCGCCACAGGTCGGCGAGGTCGGCCGTGGTCGGCAGCCGGTCGGGAAGCATCTGGACCACGGCGTTGACCGCGGCGTTCGTCATCCGGGCGGGTCCGGCCGCGTCGGTGCGCAGCGCGTCGGTGTCCGGGGGACGGGGCAGGTCGAACCGACCACCGAGGACGCGCAGCAGCGCCTCGATCACCGGTGGGGCGATCTCCTCTGCCAGGCTGCGGCGGTAGGCGTCATAGACGCTCTCGTCCGCTAATCGGGGACCACCGGCCGGGGCGAGGCGCAGCAGCCGTCGCCGGTTCGCCCGCGTACCGCGTACGGCGCTGTTGTGGTCGCGTAGCGTCGCCAGATCCGTACCGATCGACTGGTTCAGCGCCGCGCCGAGCACCTGGAGGAGCGTGGGGATCACCATGGGTGGCGCAGGCAGGGCGGGCGGTGTGGACGTTCTGGTTGCTGCCGCCGGATTCGTCGGTACCGCCGGATTCGTCGGTACCGACATCCGCGGCGAGGGTACGACGTAGGCGAGCACGCGACGGACTTGGCGTTCGGCGGGCCGGTCGAAGATGGCCGCCAGCGCCGGTCCGATCGGGCGGTTGACCAGGATCCCGCCGTCCGAGGCGTGGAATCCGTGGGAAGCGTTGACGTAGCGGGCCATGTCCGGGTGCGCGGCGTCGACGGCGTGCCCCACCGGCACGTAGGCCGGCTCGAAGGCGCCCGGAAAGGCGGAACTGGCCCGTGCGGCCAGGGCGAGACGGGGGACCGCGCCAGGGTCGGTCAGGTCCTGCGTGCCGAAGGCGAACAGGCCCCGGTGGTCGACGTCGTACATGGTGCCGCCGAGTGAGTCGGCGTGCTCGGCGACCTCGCCGCGCAGGATCGTCGTAGTGATGAAGACCGATGTCGGGCGGTCCATGCTGGCTCGGGCCATGCCGGCTCGGGCCGTCTCCCCCACCGCTGTCAAGGCGGTGTGCAGCGCGGGCAGCACGGCGGTGTCCCCGTGCAGCAGCGAGGGATACGTCTTCTCGTGGGGGGTGCGCATGAGCGCGTCAAACGAGCCGAGGGACAGCCACAGGTCCCGCAGCGGGGTGAGATCGGCGTGGTGGGTGTTCGCGTAGCCCAGCATGGCGGCGTTGATGCCACCGGCCGAGGTGCCGGCGAGTACGTCCACACTGACCTCGACGTCGAGGATGGCCGCCAGCCGGGCGTAACGGGCAGCGACGGCGTCGTCCGCGTCGTCCGCGTCGTCGGCCCGGTCACGGTCCGGGCTGGTCGCAAGGTTGATCTCGGTGGCGACCCCGCCCATCCAGACGGCGAGGCTCGCGCCACCGGTCATGACGACCGCGAGCCGTACCTCCTGGGTGGCCGGGTCGCGCATGAGTGGCAAGAGTAGACGTGCCCGGCCCCGGGTCTTCCCCGTTTGTCGGAGAAAAGTTGGATCGCGACGACTTCTTCCCAGCCGCCACTCTTGTCAACGGGTTACTCGTGAGTAGCATGGGAACAACGTACTCACGAGTAGCTAGTCGGCATCGGCCGATCACGGTGTCCGGCGGTCCCGGGAAGGAGCCGTTGATGGGCCACTACCGGAGCAATCTGCGAGACATCGAGTTCAACCTGTTCGAGGTGTTCGGGGTCGATCGCACGCTCGGCACCGGTCCCTTCGGGGAGATGGACGCCGAGACCGCGCGCGAGGTGCTGGCCGAGCTCGATCACCTCGCCTCCGGACCTGTTGCCGAGTCCTTCACCGACGCCGACCGTCATCCGCCGACCCTGGATCCGGCGACCGGGTCGGTGACCCTGCCGGAGTCGTTCAAGAAGTCCTACCAGGCCGTTCTGGACGGTGAGTGGTGGCGGCTCTACCTTCCGCCGCACCTGGGTGGGCTGGGTGCGTCCCCGACCGTCGCGTGGGCGGCCTCGGAGCTGCTGCTCGGAGCGAACCCGGCCATCTTCATGTACATGGCCGGCCCGACGTTCGCGGCGATCCTGCACCGGCTCGGCAACGAATGGCAGCGCCAGCTCGCCGAGTTCGCCATCGAACGGCACTGGGGCGCGACGATGGTGCTCACCGAGCCGGACGCGGGTTCCGACGTCGGGGCCGGTCGTACCAGGGCGATCGAGCAGCCCGACGGCACCTGGCACATCGAGGGCGTGAAGCGGTTCATCACCAACGGGGACTGGGATGTCCCGGAGAACATCATCCACCTCGTGCTCGCCCGGCCGGAGGGGCACGGCCCGGGGAGTAAAGGCCTGTCGATGTTCGTGGTGCCGAAGTTCATGCCCGATCCGCGGACCGGCACGCCCGGCGCCCGTAACGGCGTCTACGTGACGAACATCGAGAAGAAGATGGGCCTGAAGGTCTCCGCCACCTGCGAGCTGCGGTTCGGTGAGCGGGCGCCGGCGGTCGGTTGGCTGGTCGGCGACGTCCACGAGGGCATCGCCCAGATGTTCCAGGTGATCGAGTACGCCCGGATGATGGTGGGCAGCAAGGCCATCGCCACGCTGTCCACCGGATATCTCAACGCGCTCGAGTTCGCCCGCACCCGCGTCCAGGGTGCGGACCTGGCCCGCGCGTCGGACAAGACGGCACCGCGTGTCACGATCATTCATCATCCGGATGTCCGCCGGATGCTGATGATGCAGAAGGTGTATGCGGAGGGCATGCGTTCACTGGTGCTCTACACCGCGACGTTCCAGGACCGGGTTGCGCTGGCCGGCGAGCGGGGGGAGGCCGACGAGCTCGCCGAACGCATCAACGACCTGCTGCTCCCGATCGTCAAGGGGGTCGGCTCCGAACGGTCCTACGAGTTGCTCGCCTCTTCACTGCAGATCCTCGGTGGTTCCGGGTACCTGCAGGACTATCCGATCGAGCAGTACATCCGCGATGCCAAGATCGACACTCTCTACGAGGGCACCACGTCGATCCAGGGCCAGGACCTGTTTTTCCGGAAAATCGTCCGGGACCAGGGGCAGGCGCTGGCCTCCGTGCTGGGCGAGATCCAGACGTTCGTGAAGGGCGAGGCCGGCAACGGCGCGCTGCGGGCGGAGCGGGAGGCGCTGGGGGTGGCCCTTGGGGACGTCCAGAGCATGGTGAATTCGCTGGTCGGGTTCCTCACCGCCGCCGCCGAGGAGGCCGCCGCGATCTACAAGGTCGGCCTGAATACGACGAGGCTGCTGATGAGCCTCGGTGACCTGATCATCGGATGGCTGCTCCTGCGCGGCGCCGAGGTAGCCCTGCGGACCCAGGATTCTCCGGCGCTCGCCGGGGCCCGGCCCGCTCGGGACGCCGCCTTTTACCAGGGCAAGGTGGCCGCCGCGCGCTGGTTCGCGGCCAACGTGCTACCAGAGTTGACGGCGCGCCGGGTAGCGCTGGAGTCCACCGGCCTCGGGCTCATGGAACTGCCGGAGGAGGCGTTCTGATGTTGCCGCGGCGGGGTTGCGTTCTTGCCGCGGAAGGGTATATGGACCGGTATGGGAATCCCGTTGAGTCTTTTACTCTTGGCCCTCGGCGCCATCCTCGCCTTCGCGGTCCGCTCCGAACCGTCCGGGCTCGACATCACGGCCGTGGGCATCATCCTGATGTGCGTCAGCGCCATTGGGCTCGGCCTCACCCTGTACCGCGACCAGTGGCGCAGGAAGATCGTCGAAGAGTCGGTCGAGAACGGCGTGCCTGCGCCCAGGCCGCTCGATGACGGCATCATCGTCGACCCGTCCGCTCCGTTCGAGGCCCCGCACCGGCGCGAGCTGGGACTGACCCCCGAGGAGGATCGTCGGCTGAACCCCTCACGCCATCCGGAGGCGACCTGCGGTGACGGGCAGCCGGCCATCCACGTGCACGTCGAAGGGGACCATCCCGTGTCGCCGCACTGAACCGTGCTCGTTCACCGGTCCGCCTGCCCACCGCCCGGTCCGGTTCCCTGGACGGTCCGTGGGGACGGACCAGGGAACCCGGCCGGGCGCTCGTCCGCGGGGGCGAGCCGGGATGGTCGGTTCAGGAGGTGCGTAGCGGCGGGAACGCCTGATCGAGCTCGTTGCGCATGTCCCGCTTGAGGATGTCGTCGGCGTCCGAGGAAGACTGACCCTCGAGTAGAAACCGAGCCACTCGTAGGGTGAGGTCGACCCGCTCAGCCAGGTTGAGCGTGCCGGTGAACCGGCCGCTGGAGTTGGCGGAGGTCAGAACCTTGGCGACGAACTCGTCCGCGGCCTGCAGTGCCTCCACTCGCGTCATGGTTCCACCTCTTTGTGCCGGAAGCCGGTCAGAGGCGCAACCGTACCAGGGAGCGGAATCTGGGCCGTTGTGTGCCCCTCTTGCGTGCAGTGTGCCCGTTTGTGGCCAACTGGTGGATCCGATGAGTCGATCAGGACCAGGCGAGTGCCACCGTGGGATCGGTGATGACGGCACCCACGTCGGCGAGGACCGCGGAGCCCAGCGCGCCGTCGACGATGCGATGGTCGAACGAGAGTGCCAGCTGTACCACCGTACGCACGGTGAGCTGGCCCTCGTGCACCCAGGGCATCGGTCGGATCGAGCCCAGGGCGAGGATCGCAGCTTCGCCCGGGTTCAGGATCGGGGTGCCGATGTCGACGCCGAGGACGCCGACGTTGGTGATGGTGATCGTGCCGCCGCGCAGATCCGCGGGGCTGAGCCGGTCCGCCCTCGCCGCGGTGGTGAGGCCGGCCAGGGCGTGAGCCAGCCCGACGACGTCGAGCCGGCCGGCATCCGGGATGGTGGGCACGACGAGCCCACGCGGGCCCGCCACGGCGATGCCGAGGTTCACCCGGTCGTACACATGTATCTCCGGCCGGCCACCGCCCGCGTCCTCGACCCAGGATGAATTGATCATCGGATGTCGGCGAACGGCGATGAGCAGGGCTCTGGCGACGAACAGCAATGGGGTGATCTTGATCCTGGTGAACTCCGGCAGCGCCGTGATCCGGTCCCGGGCGGCCATCGTCGCCGTCGCGTCGACGGTGAGGAACTCGGTGACGTGCGGGGCTGCCGAGACGCTGGCGACCATCGCCTGCGCCATCGACCGCCGGATGCCGGTGACAGGCACGTGCCAGGTACGCGTCTCGGCGGAGAAGGTGGCCCCGGCGGGGATGACGCCGATCGGCGGGGCATCGCGCGTGGGCGGCGCCGCGAGGGGCGCGGTACGGGCGGGGGCACGCACCGCGGCCTCGACGTCGGCCCGGCTGATCGTGCCGTCTGGGCCGGTGCCGGCGAGGGATGCGAGGTCGACACCGAGGTCACGGGCGAGCTTGCGGACCGGCGGTTTGGCGAGGACCGGACCGGCTGTGTGGATCGGACCGGCTGTGTGGATCGGACCGGCTGGCGTAGGTGGTCGTCGAGGGCGGCGCCGGCGGCTCTCGGCCGTCCTCGGTCCATAGCCCACGAGGACTGGGGTGCGCTCGATGCTGCCAGCGTCCCGGGATGTCGGCAGGCTGTTCGCACCCGTCCCGTCGGCGTTGGTGTCGGCGTCGGTGTAGGTGTCGGCGTCGGTGTCGGCGGTCTGGATGGTCAGCAGGGGTGCGCCGACCGCGAGGGTCGTTCCCTCGGCGCCGTGGGTCTCGACCAGGATCCCGGCGAACGGGCTGGGGACCTCGACGACCGCCTTCGCGGTCTCGACCTCAACGAGGGGCTGGTTCACCGTGACGGTGTCCCCGACCTGGGCAAGCCACCGGACGATGTCCGCCTCGGTCAGACCTTCGCCGAGGTCAGGGAGCCGGAACTGTCGCTGCGTCACGGTAACCCCAGTCAGATAGCCGGTTGGTCGGTCCTCATGCTTCTCAGGACGCTCAGTACGCGAAGGAACGGTCCACGGCGTCGAGGATGCGGTCGACGTCGGGGAGGTAGTGATCTTCGAGGCGGGCCGGGGGATACGGGGTGTCGAAGCCGGTGACCCGCAGGACCGGCGCCTCCAGGGAGTAGAACGCCCGCTCCGTCACCCGCGCGGCGACCTCGGCCGACACCGAGACGTTGGACGGTGCCTCATGGACCACGACCAGCCGGCCGGTCCGGCGTACCGAGTCGAGCACGGGTTCCAGGTTCAGGGGTGAGAGCGTCCGCAGGTCGATGACCTCCAGCGACCGGCTGTCGTCCGCTGCGCTGATCTCGGCGGCGTCGAGGCAGGTCCGTACGGTGGGACCATAGCCGACGAGGGTCGCGTCCGTGCCGGTGCGCACGACCCGGCTGGCGTGCAGCTGGGTGAGCTCGCCCGCGGGCAGTTCGGAGAGGGGGCGCGGGTCGACCACGCCCTTCTCCCAGTACCGCCGTTTCGGTTCGAGGAAGATCACCGGATCGTCGGACCGGATGGCCTGCTGGATCATGTGATGGGCGTCGACCGGGTTCGAGCAGGCGACAACCTTCAGGCCGGCGGTGTGACAGAAGTACGCTTCCGGCGACTCACTGTGATGTTCGACGGCGCCGATCCCGCCGCCGAAGGGGATGCGGATCGTCACCGGCAGCCGGATCCGGCCGGCCGACCGGTAGTGCAGCTTCGCGAGCTGGCTGACGATCTGGTCGAACGCGGGATAGACGAACCCGTCGAACTGGATCTCACAGACCGGCCGGTAACCGCGCATGGCCAGCCCGATCGCCGTGCCGACGATCGCCGACTCGGCCAGTGGGGTGTCGATGACCCTGGCCTCGCCGAACTCCTGTTGCAGCCCGTCGGTCACCCGGAAGACCCCGCCGAGCTTGCCGACGTCCTCCCCCATGATCAAAACCTTGGGATCGGCTGCCATCGCCGAACGCAGCCCGAGGTTCAACGCCTTGGCCATGGTGACCGGGGCGCGGGCAACCCGCTCACCGACCTCGTCGGAGCGCTGCTCCCCGGCGACGACGGCCCCGCTGGTCACCGGTTCCCCTCGGGTACGCCCATCTCGTCCTCCACGCCGGGCCCCTCCACGTCGAACATGGCCGCCAACGCCGATCGCTGGGCCGTCACGAGTTCATTCTCAGCCACCTGCACATGGTCGAACAGGCTGGTCGGGATCGGATCCGGCAGCGCGACGCACTGCGCGCGCAGCTCGTGCGCGAAGGAGTCCGCCTCGATGGCCAGCTGCCGCAGACTCTCCTCGGTGAGTAGGCCCCGCGCCGTCAGGTAGGCGCGCATCCGGTCCAACGGATCACGCCGACGCCACATGTCCAGTTCACCCTTCGGACGGTAGCGGCTGGGATCGTCTGCCGTGGTGTGTGGATTCATCCGGTAGGTCACGGCCTCCACCAGCACCGGACCACGCCCGGCACGCGCGGTCGCCAGGGCCCACCGGGTCACCGCGAGACACGCCAGCACGTCGTTGCCGTCCACCCGCACGCCCGGGAAGCCGAAGCCCGCAGCCCGGTGGACGATCTCGATCCGGCTCTGGCGCCGGGCAGGTGCCGAGATGGCCCACTGGTTGTTCTGGCAGAAGAACACCAGCGGGGCGGCGAACACGCTCGCCCATCCGAACGCCTCGCTGACATCGCCCTCGCTTGACGCCCCGTCACCGAAGTACGCAATAGCCGCGTCGTCGGTGCCGTCCCGGGCGATTCCCATCGCGTAGCCGGTGGCATGCAGCGCCTGCGAGCCCACGACGATCGAGTAGAGGGCGCACCCGTGGGTGCCCGGATCCCAGCCACCGAGCGTCGTGCCGCGATAGATCGCCAGGATTTCCCTCGGCCTGACTCCCCGGCACCAGGCCACCCCGTGTTCCCGGTACGACGGGAACACCATGTCGCCGGGCCTCAGCGCCCGGCCGGATCCGACTTGGGCCGCCTCCTGGCCCCGCAGGCTCGCCCACAGCCCCAGCTCGCCCTGGCGCTGCAGGCTGGTCGCCTCCTCGTCGAACCGGCGGATGAACACCATGTCCCGATACAGCCCGTACAGGTCGTCGTCGGTCAGGTCGGCGATCTGGGCGGCCAGATCGACGGCTGTCCGGGGCGGGTCCGCTCCCGCGGCGTCCACCCCGCCGGCGCGGGCTCTGGAGGGATCGGGTCCCGGCGCATCGGGTCCCGGCGCATCGGGTCCGGCCGCCGTCGTCGTGGATGCGGTGGTGATCCGGTGACCGGCCGGGGTGAGCAGCTGCATGAGCTCCGTCACACTCGCCAACGATAGACCTTGGACGGACAGTGGCAACCGGATCCGACGGTCCCGCCGTGACGAGTGACCATCGTTCCTGCTCGGTACGGTTGCGCGGTGACGAGTGCGCAGCACATGAGCCGCCCGCCGGCCCGGCGTGAGATCGGCAAGGTGGGGATCTGGAGTGGCCAGTTCGACTTCTCCCCGGCCGCGGTCGTCCGGGAGGCGGTCGCGGAACTCGACGATCTCGGTTATCCGACGTTGTGGACCGGTGAGGTCAAGGGGCGCGAGGTGCTGGTCACCGCCGCTCTGGCGCTCGCGGCCACCTCCCGGATGACGATCGCGACCGGGATCGCGCAGATCCTCGCCCGTAACCCACTCACCATGACCGCCGGTCAGCTGGCCCTCGCCGAGGCGTACCCGGACCGGTTCCTGCTCGGGCTCGGGGTGTCCCACGCCGAGCTGATGCACATCCGGGGCGCCTCCTACACGCGCCCACTCGCCCAGATGGCGGCGTACCTCGACGAGATGGACCGGATGGCGGTCGAGCAGTACCGGGCCGTGCCACCTCCCGGTGTCCCGCCACGGGTGCTCGCCGCGCTCGGTCCGAAGATGCTCGGCCTCGCCCGGGACCGGGCCGACGGCGCCCACACCTATTTCGTGCCACCCGAGCACACCGCTGCCGCCCGGGACATCCTTGGGCCCGGCAAGCTGCTCGTCCCCGAGCAGGCGTTCGTCTTGCACACCGATCCGGAACAGGCCCGTGAGCTCGCCCGCCGGCACACCGGGTCCTATCTTCGGCTGCCGAACTACACGACGAACCTGCGGCGCTTCGGGTTCGACGACGACGATCTCGCCGGCTCGGGCTCGGACCGCCTGGTCGACACGATCGTCCCCTGGGGGGACGCGGACGTCCTGCTCGGGCGGATCAAGGAGCATCTCGACGCCGGGGCCGATCAGGTGGCCGTGCAGGTGCTTGACTTCGAGCGCCGTGGGCTGCCGCGTCGGCAGTGGCGCGAACTGGCACCGGTGCTGTCGGCACTCTGACCTCGGACGGACCGCGGCGGTCGAGCTCGGGATCATGGGAACGGTCGGGACGCGGCCGGTTTGCGAGTGGCTCGTCGTGGCGCGGTTGTCACGGAGGGGGAGCCTGGGGTGGAGCGGGGTGCAGTCAGCCGGCGTGTTCGGCGTGTTCGGCGTGTTCGGTGCAGACGCGGGCGCACGGCCGTCGCCGGTGGCGTCGCCGTCATCGTCGGATTCATGTTCGCGGCCTGTGCCGTGCCCTACGGCGAGGACCGTCCGAGGCCGATGCCGACGACTCATGCCGATGGTGCTTCCGTCACCACCGGTCCCCCCGCCTCAGCCGCGGCCACCGTGGGAGCCGTGGGAGCTGCCC
This sequence comes from Frankia sp. CoBUL1, assembly GCF_978021245.1. NCBI lineage: Bacteria > Bacillati > Actinomycetota > Actinomycetes > Frankiales > Frankiaceae > Frankia > Frankia sp. CoBUL1. The sequence continues at coordinate 6,004 of NZ_CDXDOS010000051.1, read as the reverse complement.
CCGTCGGTGACGGCCCGCGGCGGCCGACGGGGCAGCCGGTCACCATCGCCTTCGGCGGTGACATCCACTTCGCGGGTGCTCCCGGTCAGCGGCTCGCCGCCGATCCGCGGACGGCGATCGGACCCATGTCGGCGGCCCTGAGCGCGGCCGATCTCGCGATCGCGAACCTGGAGACGGCGGTGACGGACCGTGGCACCGCGGCCCAGAAGGCGTATGTGTTCCGGGCTTCGCCCACCGCGTTCACCGCGGTGCGGGCGGCCGGCATCGACGTCGTCACGATGGCCAACAACCACGGCATGGACTACGGCATCGAAGGCCTGCAGGATTCGCTGCGTTACGCCCGGGAGGCGCACTTCCCGCTCGTCGGCATCGGCGTGGACGACACCGCCGCGTACGCCCCGTACACGACGACGGTCAAGGGGCAGCGTATCGCCGTCCTCGGGGCCACCCAGGTGCTCGACGACGAGTTGATCGCGGCCTGGACGGCGGGTCCGCACAAGCCCGGCCTGGCATCGGCCAAGGAGGTCGATCGGCTGGTGTGGGCCGTGCGGGCCGTGCGGGCCGCGGCGGACACGGTCATCGTCTTCCTGCACTGGGGGACCGAGCAGCAGCAGTGCCCCAACGAGGCACAGCGCGCCCTGCTCCCCCGGCTGGCGGCCGCGGGCGCGGACGTCGTCATCGGGAGCCACGCCCACGTTCTGCTGGGCGCCGGATGGAACTCCGATGGAGTGTACGTCGGCTACGGGTTGGGGAACTTTGTGTTCTATTCCTCCGGCGCCGGCCGGAACACCGAGTCCGGGGTGCTGGAACTGACCGTCGCCGGCCGGGCGGTCACGGCCGCCGCCTGGCTACCCGCCCGGATCGTGGGGGCATCCCCCAGCCGGTGACCGGTGCCGCGGGAGCCCGGGCCCTGGCGAGTTGGAACGCTCTGCGCGCCTGCACCGGCCTCTCGGCGACGGCCCCCTGCTCCGCTGCGCGCCCCTGCTCCGCTGCGCGCACTGTGGCTCCGCTGCGCGCCCCCTGCTCCGCCGGGAACCTCGCTCAGGTGGCTGGTCGGGCCGCGCAGATGGTGCAGGTGCCGTAGATCTCCACGGTGTGCACGACGTCGACGAATCCCTCGGCGTTGGCGACCTTGGCGGTCCACGCCTCGATCTCCGGCCCCGCGATCTCCACCGTCCGGCCGCAGGAGCGGCAGACGAGGTGATGGTGATGGTCGTCGGAGGCACAGCGCCGGTAGACCGTCTCACCGTCGTCCCGGCGGAGCATGTCGACCTCGCCGCGGTCGGCCAGCACCTGCAGATGGCGGTACACCGTCGTGAGCCCGACCGCGGCGCCCTGCGCCCGTAGCCGGGCGTGCAGATCCTGAGCGCTGGTAAAGGCGTCGGTCTCGGCAAGCGCGGCGGAGACGGCGTCGCCCTGCCGGGTGGCACGCACGGCCGTCCCCCGGCTCGGCGCCGGACGGAGCTCCACCGTCTCATCCCGATGGTTGCGGGGGTCGCGGGCCGGCCGACCCGCGCCGGCCGACCTGGTGTCGTTCCCCGCGGTGCTCACGTTGCTCCCTTCGCCACCGTTCAGGCTGTCTGGTCGGTTCAGTCTGTTGCCGGAGGCGCCCTTACCGTCCGTGCCTCTCATCCCGACTGTGCCGTCCGTCCCGCCCGGGGTGCGCGCCAGCCGTGGGGTCGGCTCGGACCCATGAGCTTCTTGGGGTGTACGGGCCACGTTCTCACTTTCTCATCTCCTCGTCGCGCTGGGCGTGCCTGTCGACGGGAATGGGCACGCGTCCGTTTGTCATTATTGACAATGGTTTTCATCCTGGAGGCGCTGGGTGTGGCACGACTCCGTCGGTGGTGAGCAGTACCGGCGTTTCGTCTCGATCGGAGCGCAGGTGCTCAACCAGAAGCCCGAACTCGCCAACTGCTGACGGCCGCACGCTGACGGCCGCACCCACCGATGATCTGCAACGCTCCGAGGCATAACCTTCGCCCAGAGTAGATCCAGGACGGAGGGATGCATGGCGGGGCGTAGCGGCCGACCTGGGTGGTTGCGAGAACCGGATCCGCTCCAGAACCCCCTCGGTAGTCGGCTCGCCATCCTCGGCGCGATCGTGCTGGTGATCGGCGGGGGAGCAGCGACCCTGGCGGGCGGTGCGGATCCGGCGTCCGGGCTGCCCGCGTCCACCACTGGCGACTCTGTGTCTACCACAAGCGACTTTGTGCCTACCACAAGCGACTTTGTGCCTACCGCAAGCGACTCTGCCGAGCTGGCCTCCTGGTACCACGGCAGCGAGGGTCTACGGGCCCGGGTCGCCACGGACGTCGCGGCGGCCCGGGCGTATCTGGCCGCCCAGGACGGCGCTTCCCTGCAGCCCGTCTGCATCTCCCTCGGCACCGACACGCAGGCGGCGCTGACCGCGCCGGTACCGCCGACCGTGGCCGCGCAGGCGCGGTTCGATGCCGGCGGCAGGGACTACGCCGCCGCTGCGGCGTCCTGCAAGCAGCTCTTCGATGGCACCCGGATCCAGGTCGGCGTGCTGCAGCAGCGCATCGCGGCGTCGTTGGCGGACGGTGACCGGGAATGGGGGGCGCTGGCCGCTCTCATCGGACAGCCGATGGCGACCGCGAGTCCCCCCGAGGCGTCGGGACGCAGCGGGTGAGGCCGTGCAGGGTGCCGGTGAGTGGAAAGGTCCGGATCTCTTGCTCACACCATCCGGCCTGCCGCAGGGACGCGAGTTCGGCGGCCGTGCCCCGGAGGTCGTAGGCGAGGATGAACAGCAGGATCCGGTTCGGCGGTTGCGGGCGGCTGCGGATCGCGCCATCCGCGCCATCCTTCCCGATCACGCTCAGGAAGGTCGTCGCCGATCGGGGTACCCGGGGTCCGACCGGCGGTTCCCTGGACGACGCGTCGTCGCTGAGGTCCATGGCGTAGAGCCAGCCCGCCCGTGCCAGTCGGCCGCCGACGATGACGAGATCGCCCGCCCGATACTCGGCGCGGGCGGCGATCGTCGCGTCGACCATGGCCTCGATCGGACGGGGATCGTGGCGTTCGTCCCACAGCGTGACGGTCCCGCCGACCGCGCAGACCGGCATCACCGCCAGCGCGATCAGGCCGACGGCCGCGGGAAGCCGCGCCGGCCCGACCAGCCTGGCTGTCTGGGCCGTGCGGGCCAGGTCGGCGACGCCGACCGCAACGATGATGGTGAGCAACGGAACCAGAAACAGGTTGGTCCGACAGGCCCCGAAGGGCCAGTAGCGTCCGGCGCTGGCCGCGAGTTGGAGCAGTTCGGCGCCGACCAAGGCGACGATAAGGATCATCCCGTCGGGGCGCCGGCGCAGTACCCGGACTCCGAGCGCCAGCGCAACCGCCGTGGCCGTCCCGACGAGCAGCGTCGGGAGGCGATGCCCCTGGAGGAGGGAGTGCACCAGATTGGGGTCATAACGGTCGATCCCGGGCGGGACGCCACCGAGAATCGCGCCGGTCTGTTCGAGCGTGAACCGCAGGCCGCCAAGGATCCCTCGACCGGCGAGGAAGTGATCGTCCCAGAAATGGCTCGCCCGTTGGCTGGACTGGTGCGCCACAAAGATCATCATGTGGGTGCCGGCCAGGAGGAGGGCGGGGCCCGCCCGTCCGGCGGTGCGCACCACGGTGCGTCGGGGCACCGCGCGGACCAGATCGTAGCCAGCGAGGGGAACCAGCAGAAACACTGCGGGCAGCGACAGCAGCGCCAGCGCCCCGGCCGCGGTCCGGCGTGGGAGCGTGGCCTGTCCCGTCCACAGCGCGACCACCGCGAGGGTGACCACCGCATCGAGGACGTAAGGCTTGAGCTGCGTGCCGGTGTCGACGACGGTGCCGGCGAGGGCGGTCGTCACCGTGGCGGCCACGGCCGGTACCCGGCCGGTGAACCGCCGCGCGAGCAGGAAGCCGCCCGCAGCGAGAAGCGGTAGCCAGATTCCCGCTCCGACGAGCCGGAGCGACCAGCTGTGCCAGCCGAGGATGGTCCCGGTCAGTCGGGTCAGTGCCAGTGAGCCGACCGAGGACGGGGTGTTGGCCGCCGTCAGCTCCGACCAGAACGTCGGCCACGGTTCCCCCGCGAAGTGCGGGCGCCACAGCTCGTCGTACCAGAGCGGACGATCGATCCGGGCTCGCAGCGCGATCTGCACCCCGATCGTGGCGGCGACCAGCAGACCCACGAGCAGGACGTCGCCATGCTGTTTTTCCACAGGTTGTCCACAGGGCGCTGGCGTCCTGTGGACAACCTCCCCGATGGTGTCGATTGCTCCGTCAGTTCCGTCGTTGGGAGGGGTGTTTGTAGGAGGCCAGGAAGCGATCGATCCGGCCGATAGCGTCCGTGAGATCGTCCACCGCGGGCAGGGTCACGATCCGGACATGGTCGGGATGCGGCCAGTTGAAGCCGCTGCCCTGGACGAGCAGGATCTTCTCGGCCAACAGCAGATCGAGGACGAAGCGCTCGTCGTCCCGGATCGGGTAGACGGCGGGGTCCAGCCGGGGGAAGGCGTACAGCGCCCCCCGCGGCGGGACGCACGACACCCCGGGGATGTCGTTGAGGAGCTTCACGACCGTGTCTCGTTGTTCGCGCAGCCGGCCGCCGGGCAGGACGAGATCCCCTGCGCCGCCGTCCTCCGTGAGGGCGGCGACCGTGGCGAACTGCCCGGGCGCGTTGGCGCACAGGCGCATGTTCGCGAGGATGTTCACTCCCTCGATGTAGCTCGAGGCGTGGCCGCGCGGACCGGACATCACCATCCACCCGGCCCGGAACCCGGCCAGCCGATAGGACTTCGACAGCCCGTTGAAGGTCATGCAGACCAGGTCCGGCGCGAGCGCTGCGGTCGCGATGTGCTCGGCGTCCTCGTAGAGGATCCGGTCGTAGATCTCATCGGACAGCAGCATCAGGTGGTGGCGGCGGGCGACCTCGACGATGTTCTCCAGCACCTGCCGGTCGTAGACGGCACCAGTCGGGTTGTTCGGGTTGATGACGACGATCGCTCGTGTCCGCGGGGTGACCTTGGCGGCGATGTCGTCGAGGTCGGGCGCCCAGCCGGCGGACTCGTCGCAGAGGTAGTGCACGGGCCGGCCACCGCACAGGCTGACCACGGCCGTCCACAGTGGATAGTCGGGCGCGGGGAGCAGCACCTCGTCGCCGTTGTTGAGCAACGCCTGCAACGACATCATGATCAGTTCGGAGACGCCGTTGCCGAGGTAGACCCCGCCGGGGTCGATGCCGGTGACCCCCTTGCGGAGGTGATAGCGCACGACCGCTTCCCGGGCTGCGAGTAGTCCCTTGGAGTCGCTGTAACCCTGTGCATCCGCAAGGTTTGCCACGACGGCCTCGAGTACCTCCGGCGGTGCGGAGAAGCCGAACGGCGCGGGATTGCCGATGTTCAGCTTGAGGATGCGCGACCCCGCAGCTTCCAGCCGGGTCGCTTCGTCGAGGACAGGCCCACGGACGTCGTAGCAGACGTCGGCGAGCTTGTCGGACTGGGTGAACTCCATCTGCCCAGAGTAGGTGGGCTGTCCAGCGGATTTTCGACCGGTCGGCGGCGTGCCGGCGAGTTCACCCCGAGGGAGTGACTCCGAACTCGACGGTTGCGTGCTCGTTCGGCCTGATCGACTGATCCCTGTCCGGTCACCGAGAGCCGTGCCGCTCCTTGGCACGAAGATTGACGATATTCGCCTTGAGACCGATCGCATCGATGAGACCGATCTTGACCTGTGATGGAGCTGGAGTCACCTGCACTCCGGCAATCTTGTCACCGGTCGCCGCAGGTTTCCCGCGCCGGGCAAGCTGCGGCATCTGGTGAGATCAGGTGAATACGCACTGATCAGATCCGGTTCGGCAAGCGCACACGTGGAGAGGTCGATGCGTCGACCGGCGTCTGGAGGCAGGCAGAGCACGACGTCGTCCATGGAATCTCCTTGGCATCAGGTTAGGTTTACTTAGGTCATGCCTGGCTGCGGGATCGAGAGAAGGGGTGCCAGCTGGGGCATC
>NZ_CDXDOS010000050.1:16389-18689 GCF_978021245.1 Frankia sp. CoBUL1 | reverse complement strand
TCGGGCTACCTCCCGCCGTCCCCGAGCAGCCGGTGGTGGTCGTCAACAATCCGTCCCGGCTGCGCATCCCCCGGATCAGGGTGGACGCTCCGATCATTCATCTGGGTCTGAACCCGGATGGCACGCTCGGGGTGCCCAAGGCATGGGGAGATGTCGGCTGGTATGACCGCGGTCCGGCGCCTGGTGGCATCGGCCCTGCCGTGCTCGTCGGCCACTACGATTCCACCACCGGCCCGGCGGTCTTCTACCGGCTGCACGAGCTCGTGCCCGGCGACCGTGTCGAGGTCGCTTCGCCGACCGGCGTGTCCACGACGTTCGTCGTCGATCGCGCGGAGAACGTGGTGAAGTCGAGGTTCCCGACGAACCGGGTCTACGGACCGGTAATCCGCCCTGAACTGCGCCTGATCACCTGCGGGGGCGCCTTCGACCGGAAGGCCAGGCACTATCTCAACAACCTGGTGGTGTACGCGCACGCCGAATCCTCGGCAGGAGCCGCGCCCGTCGTGCCGGCCCGGTCTGCGGCGAGCGTGCTTCCGCCGAATCCGTCGCGGGGGCCCCTACCCGGGCAGCCGAGGCCGGCGCAGGTCGGTTCCGTCCCGAGTGTGAACCCGCCGCCCGCACCCTGACGACCCGGCCCGTTCCGCTGCCGGATCGCCGACGAGACAGCCGGCGAGATCTACGACACGTCGATGCTCGGGGCGTCGTGACGACCTGACGCGAGGTGGCGTGATCAAGCCGCCGACGGACACCCGGCGTGACGGCATCCGTACTTCTTGCCGAGCAGCGACGGCCTTCTGGTGCCGTGTTCAAGCGTTGGGGTGGGGGTGATTGCGAGCCGCCCGGGTATGTCCACTATGGTCATCAACGGCACTTCTGTTCTACCGATCCATAGGTGTCCGGATTATGAAGTGTCTGCTACATGTCATGCAGATATACCTATTTTGATAGAGATACCCGTCGGACCGATGTGCCTGGTCCTGCCCCCGGTTCGGCGGCCCCTCCGAGTATGTCGGGGCAGGTGCGGGGAGCCGTGGTTCCGGGTGTGGCCGGCGGATCCGGCCGCGTTCCGGCGGTGACGGCACTGACCGGGTCGTCGGCCGCCGGGCTGGCCAGCCCGAACCCGACAGCTCCCTCGTAGGCGCACGGGAAGGACACGTCTTGCCCCGTCGTGGTATGGCCTGGCTTCCGGAGGACTGGGACCAGTTCGTCCGGAATCATCAGCGCCCGCCGGCGCCCCACGGCTCCTCAGGCTCCGGCGCGGCTCGCCGCCGTACCACTCCTCCTCCGCGACGCGCGGTCACCATCGCCGCGTTCACCACCGGGACGATCGCGGCCTCGACCGCCGCCTTCGCGGCCACCGTCCCCGGGGGCGCCGACGGAACCTCGTCACTGGAGTCGAACTCCCTCACCCAGGAAGCCGCGCTCGTCCCGGGACACCACGCCACCGGCGGCGATGCGGCCTCGGCCCGCAGGCTCGCCCCGTTGGCCACCGCCATCGCGGACCACGACCCCGTCTTCACCAGTGTCTCGATCGCCGCGGACAAGACCTCGGTCGCGCCCAACACCCCGGTGCTGCTCACGGTGCGGGCGTTGGAATCGGACAGCGGCACCCCGCTTGCGAACCAGGACGTCCGTATCGTCGTGGTGAACGGTCCCCGGTGGCAGACCTCCACGAGGTTGCGGACCGACGCGAACGGCGCCGCGCAGATCACCGCGCGCCTGCTCTCCACGACGATGATCACTGCGGTCTTCGACGGATCGAACGCCCTGCGTCCCTCCGTGGCCGGCGCCGCCACGGTGACGATCGCGAGTCCGACGGGTTCGGGACGGTCGGGTCCGGGACGGTCGGGTCCGGGACGGTCGGGTTCCGTCATCGACCAGGCGATCCCAAAGGTCATCCCGGGCAGCTCGATCGGGGAGAAGGCCGTCTACCTCGCGTCGTTGAACAAGGGTAAGCCGTATGTCTGGGGCGCGGAGGGTCCGTACTCGTTCGACTGCTCCGGACTCGTCCAGTACGTCTTCAAACAACTCGGCCGCTCGCTGCCGCGCGTGGCCGAGGACCAGTACCGGGTCTCGATGAAGGTGCCCCAGTCCGGCAAGCAGCCCGGTGACTTGATCTTTTATGGTACTCCTGGGAATATCTACCATGTCGGCATCTACGCCGGGAATGGGTATATGTGGGCTGCCCCGCAGACCGGCGGTGTCGTGTCGCTGCGGCCCATCTACAGCTCCACCTACAAGGTCGGCCGCATCCTCTGAGCCCGGTCCCACCTGACCCGGTCCGAACGCCGGGGTACCCC